>CAYSGX010000126.1:0-7855 GCA_964430605.1 uncultured Chitinophagaceae bacterium | reverse complement strand
GGCACGGGTAAAGTATTGTTCGCCCCCGTCTATTCTTCTGGCAGCTAATAATTCCTGTGTCCTGATTACACCCAACTGCTCGGCTTGCTCGTTGCCAATTAAATTTTGCCCGCCATCGCCACGGGTAAGTGACAGGTATCCTGTTCTGTATAACTGCTCGTTGGTAAGAAAAGAAATGAGCCGTGTGTTTTCATCATCGGGGTGAGCGGCTATATATAATACACTGCCTGCAACTCCAAGTTTTTTAAGCTGATGTTTAATGGCAGCGGCATTGGGCTGTTGCAGGGTTTGGGCAGTAGTAACTTTTGTAAAAAGAAAAAATAACAGAACCGGAATGTAAAACCTTTTCATTCAGAAAATATTTAAAAATGAATTGCTAAAATAAAGGGTGTATGACAAATTCGTAAAATACTCTTCGACAAGCTCAGAGTGACAATAACTTCGTTAGTGTCATGGTGAGAGCGTGTCGAACCATATCTATCTTGTATGCAATTTGTCATACACTCAAAATAAACCCTAATTACGTTTATCGGCACCCCACATCAGTTTTGTGCGCAGGGTTTCTAAAAAATTAATATCGTTAATACGCAACAGCCCTACTTTAAAGCTTTCTTTGCGCACCGCCAACTGATAAGAATTATCTATGGCTTCATATCGCGAATCAAGCGTACACAAGAAGCTTTCGTTTCTTCCTTCAATTTCAAAAGATAAAATGCTTTGGTCGGAAACAATGATAGGGCGCACATTCAAATTGTGTGGCGCAATGGGTGTAATTACAAAGTTTTCGGAAGAAGGGAAAATAATAGGCCCGCCACAACTTAAATTATAACCGGTAGAGCCTGTGGGTGTGGCAATAATCAATCCATCGGCCCAGTAAGAATTCAGCAATTCGCCATTGATATAGGTATGAATGGTTATCATAGACGAACTGTCTTTCTTGTGGATAGAAAACTCGTTCAGCCCATAATTTACTTCGCCAAAAACAGGCAGGTTAGAATCTACATGAATCAGTGCGCGATAGTCGATAGTATAAGCCTTGTTGGTAACAGCCTTAACGGTAGCCTCAATATCGTCTCTGCCTGTGCTTGCCAAAAATCCTAAACGCCCCACATTAATGCCTACTACCGGAATGCCTGAGTTTCTTATATAAGTAATGGTATCTAACAAAGTGCCATCGCCTCCAACACTAATCATACATTCGGCTACATCTTTAATATCTGTATGTGTAGAAAACGTAGCTACTTTTCCGTTAAACTGAATCTTATTTTTCAGCAGGGTATAATATTCTTCAAAGACAATGGGTTCTAATTTGTATTTGAAAATACAATTGAAAAGCTCTTGAATTTCCGCCAAATCAGATTTATGTAAAACACGGCTGTAGATGGCAATTTTCATACTTTAAACATTCAGGTAGTTCATTAAAGAGTCGAAGCGGTCTTTCAACTGGTCGTTATATTCCACTTCCTGATAAGAGGCTAAAATAGTGTATTCAAAGCGTTCGAAAGTGGCGATAACGTGTTTTAAATCTGATACATTCAGCTTTAAGGTAACTTCTACTTTAGTGCTGTCGCTGCTGCTGCTTACATAGCTGCTTAATACCAATGTATTGTTCGATTCTACAATTCTGCCTATTTCACTTAATGAATAATCGCTTTTATTCATTTCCAATACCAATATGCCGCCATTATCTTTTATGCCATTTAAGGTGCCGAAGTAATTTACCAAAGACTGAAGGGTTATTACACCTAAAAATGTTTCGGCTTTATCTACCACAGGAATAATGGTGAGTTGTAAATCGCAAGCTATCTTGATTACTTCATAAATATGCATGCCTTCTTTTACAAAAGGCCTGAAAAGAGAGAGCGGGTAGTTGCCGATAGGCGCGAACAAATCGCTCATATCGAGTATATCGTCTTCGCTGATTAAACCAAGAAACTGTTCGTTGTTGACAATGGGCAGATGATTTACATTGAACTCCTGCATCCAACTAATTGCCTGTTCTCCTGTATCAGAAGTTTTCAGCGGTGGAATGAGGTTTGAGATTAATTGTTTTGCAATCATGCAACTACAACGTTCAGCCGGGTTAAAAAGTTATGCAGAATGGTATTAAATTCTTCGGGCTTTTCCATCATGGCAGCATGGCCGCACTCGTCTATAATATGCAGCTCGGCATGTGGCACATGTTTTTTAAACTCTTCGCCTACAAACGCGGGGGTAATATTATCATTATTGCCCCACACCAATAATACCGGCATTCCAAGCTTTACCAGTTCTTCGCGCATATTATGCCTTAAAGCCGATTTTGCCAAAGACACTACACGCAATACTTTTTCGCGATTGTTTACTATTTCATAAACTTCATCTACCAGTTCTTTGGTAGCTGTTTTGGGGTCGTAAAAAGTATATTCCGTTTTCTCTTTCACAAATTCGTAATCGCCTTTGCGGGGATAGCTGTCGCCCAGTGAGTTTTCAAACAAGCCCGAACTTCCGGTAAGCACTATGGCTTTTATTTTAGACTGATTAGCATCTTCAATAGCATATAACAGCGTGATGTGCCCGCCTAATGAATTGCCTAACAGTACAAAATCTTTATAGCCTTTGTATTCGATAAACCTGTCGATATAATCTTTCAGGCCGATAACAGTGGTTTCCTGAACAGGCAGTGTAAACAAAGGCAACAGCGGGATAGATACTTTCATGTGTGGCGAAAACTTATCTATTACCTGCTGAAAATTGCTTAACGCGCCAAACAAGCCGTGCAATAATAACAAAACAGGGCCTTCGCCTGCTTCGTAATACTTAAAACCGTTTTCTTCTTTTATTTCGTATTCCATAAGCTGTTGCCAAAAATATTCTTTTTTCTTGGAAGTGGGGCATTTGTGTAAAATACAAAACTCAAAATTCAGAAGCCGAGAACAATGTTAAAAGGAAGATAACCTTTTGAAAGGTTGCCTCCCTTATGCTCTAAACCGAAGCAGATGCTTTATTTATTTTGGTTGGAAAAGATGTCATCCCCCTTGCCCCCTTCAAAGGGGGACACGGCTTTCCCAAAACCTTAAACTGTCTTGTCCTAAAAATAAGATGCGCTGAACCTGTCCCCCTTGCGTATGGGTTATGTGTGGTAGCGAAGGGGGTAAGGGGGATGACTGGTAAATGAAAAAACCACTACCTTCAAACTATGCCAAACAACCACCACTACAATAAAAAGCTAAAGCCGTTTGCCCGCCAACTGCGCAAAGGAAGCACCCGTTCGGAAGTGCGTTTGTGGTGTGAACTGCTGCGAAGCAGGCAAATGAAAGGTTATACTTTTTTAAGGCAAAGACCTGTCGGAAATTATATTGCCGATTTCATGCAGAAAGAATTGAAATTAGTTATTGAATTAGACGGCATCACACATTTTGACGAAGCAGGTGTAAAACGGGATGCAATAAAAACTGCTGACTTGGAAAATATGGGATTTACTGTTTTAAGGTTTAACGATGAAGATGTGATGAAACATCTGGATAGCGTAAGAGTGAAAATTGAAGATGTAATTGACGAATTGAAAAGCAAGTAGTCATCCCCCTTACCCCCTTCGCATGCCCTTCAAGCCAACACGCAAGGGGGACAGGTTCAGCGCATCTTATTTTAGTTAAGTGGCAAAACTGTTTAAGGCTTGGGAAAGCCTAAAGTCCCTCTTTTTGAAGGAAGCAAGGGAGATGAAAAAATGAAAACAGGACATCAAAACTTGTATCCCAAATAAAAACCAAGTAAAAAGTCGGGTAAATGATACTTTCCGGGGGTTCTTTGTAAGGAAAGAAAATTATTCTGCCAAAACAGCCGCTCGGCATCGGCAGGCAATTTACCCGGGGAAATATTTACAAACCTATACCCTATTCCCGTGTAGAAATCGAAAAACATTCTTTTCTTTTCGCCCATATAAACATGAAGCCCTGTTTTAAACGCCCCGCCATATACCGCATGGTTTTCTGCAAGTATTAATGTTTCCTGATATTGACAGCCGTAGCGGCACAAGGTTTCATATTCGCTATCTACAATGAAATTATACTTTGCCTCAAAACCTAAATAGGGATCAATATTGCTCTTCCTGCCATTGTTATAGTTGTTTCTTTTTTTCTCCATATAATAATACTTGAAGCCCAGCCTGGCTCTCAAGCCGCTATAACTTTCTCCTTTAAATTTATCATCGAAACCCCTGTTGAAAAACCATCCCGCACCCGCATCTATAGACCAGCTTCCGGCTACTTTTATATCGCTTGCAAAAAACAGCGACTGGCGCAACGGGTCTATAAGGCAGGGAATATTTATTTTGAGTGTTGCTTTAGCGATGCCTTTATTGGTTGCTGTGGTATCTGCAGTATTTTCTTCCGAAGAAGGAAAAATGAGTTGACTGAACCCATTGGAATTTGCTTTAACAGCATTGCCGCAACCAATAAAAAAGACGAAATAAAATAACAACCGGCTTTTCATATTTAGCATATAACGTAAGTTATGGGTTATAAAATCTGATTCATCTAATTGTACCAAATGTTTTATTCTTAACCACATAGAAGAAGCATAGTTATTTGTTGTTTTCTTAAAATTCATGTACTTGCAATTGGGTCTTGCACAGGTATGTTTAAACGCTTGCGTTTCTATGTTTTAATTTAAAAAATAAAGGCTGCAATAGATTTGCAAGCAAATAACACAATAGCAGCACAGGTTACAACCCGCCCAACCTATGTATCTATTGTGGTTATTATTTGTTTTCATTTTGTTTTGGACTTTTTGGTTATGTTTTAACCGGCACTTGTTTGTTGTAATTAATTTGAAACGCTCAATATTTAGGTATTTGCCCTAATGATTTAATATCATCAGCATTAGCGATATTGTATATGCTGAAATTGGTTTTGGTGGATACTATCATCTTTTCACCATCAACAATTAAATCAACAGGCGCAGTAAGCGGCAGGTTGCTGTATGGCTGAATATTTTTGGGTTCGGTAATGTCGAAAATCTCAATGGCGTTAGTGCCTTCATCGCATACAAAAAGATAATTGCCTTTATAGCCTAAACCATTGGGCATACTCATGGTAACACTGTTTACCAAAACAGGATTGCTTTTATTGGTAATATCATACACCAGCAGTTGGCTTTGCACGGCAATATTTCCGCATACATTCTCCACAATTTTTACGGTAGAAAAGGCATAATTTTCTTTCACCACCACCGGGTCGCAGCCGCCTCTTAAATCGCCCCTGTCTGATTTGCTCAACACAAAAGGCGATGCCGGATTGCCAATATCTAAAATATAGAGTGCCGTTCTCGACCCCACATAAATAGTTCTGTCGTAGATAATAATAGTTTCCAAGCCATAATCGGCAGCGACCCTGTTTACCATCTTAGGGTTTTCGGCTTCGGTAATATCATACACCAGCAGTTGGTTTTGATCTAAAGCATACATATAGTTTTCATAAGTGGTAAACCGTGTTATTGAGCCCGATTTGCCCGTTGTGGCGAGATTGCTATCGCTATCAGCTTTGTTGCAGGCGGTGAATAACAATATTGCCGCAATGATTGAAATTGAACTGATTTTCATACCGAATATTTTGTGTGAATTTATTTATAATTTGACATATCCGGTACAATAGCGGGTGCAAGGTGTAATAGGCCTCTTCGAAAAATAGCATGCCGCACTTGATAAAGCCGTGTCATAAAAAACCCACGCCTGCATTATACAAGCGTGGGTTCATTATTATCCCCTTAAATTTTCAGCCTCATTAACCCAGGCACTCAACTTTAAAGCTGCCTGCCAGTGTAAGGCTTTGATTGCGCACCACAATATTGGTAGCTGTAGTAGCAAAATCAGTGATATTCACTGTAAGCGCTTCGGGCGCACCAAGGGTTATGGTGTTGCCGTCAAATGCTGCATTTACCGCAAAGCTCAACCCAAATTCTAAATTCTCGCCACTCACCAAAGTAAGCCTTAGCTTTTTGGTATTGGCTACCAAAGGCCCGGCAGCGGTAAGCCCATTGGCAGCTATGGTGTTTTCATAAGCAGCCAGCACATTTAAGCCACTGCCTTCGTTATACAACAAATACTGTTGTTGCTTGGCATAATTATCCATATACACCACCTTAGAAGCCATATTCAGTTCCTGCATAAAATTATACACCGTGTTATACTTTACCGTGCGCACTTGCGCTACAAACGAACGGTTAATTTTTGCGCCTTCCTGTGAAGCATTTTCACTTTCTAAAGCATTGGCAAGCGCCAGCAAATTATCAATATCTGTTTGCTGAAATCCTTTAGCAATCAACACCGGCTGATAAGGCGCAGCATTGGCAACACTGTGGGCATATTCCATCAGTTCTTTCATTTTTAATTGATTATTGCGCGCCCTGCGGTATCTCTCTTGCCCGAAATGATTTAAAATACTCGCATTTTTAGGATAAGCCAATTGCACATAAGTAAGCAGTGTGGTGTATGCGTTTCTTGCCTCCTGCATACGTTGCTCGAGCTGATAAGTAAGCATTTGTTGCTGGTCTAGCACCGCTTCATCGTCAGGTTCTGCATCAGCCGCATCTATTGCGGTTTGAAAATCATTGGCATAAGTGCTGTCCATAAACGGAAACTTAGCCGTAAAATCGGGCCAGTCGATAATAAACAAGTTGTGCATTACCTGCGCTTGTTCTAACAATTCTAAAAGTGATTTAGAAAAGTTTTTCTGGATTTTTTCAGGTCTTTCCATGATAATTTTCTTTAGCGTGAAATAAATTTTTTGTCAGTTTTTTACATTTCAAATCTCGTGCCAAACTACTAAGTGAATCACCTGCCTTTACAACACCCGGAAAACAATTCTTATAAGTAAAAAATAGCTTAATACTAATGTTTCCGGGTTTCACACGCTTTTTACCAAGTGGATGAGACCTTGTGAAACGTGGACAAAACCCTGTGAAATGCGGTCGAGACCTTGTGAAAGGTGGATAAGACCCTGTGAAAAGTGGACGAATGCCTGTGAAAGGTGGAAGACACCTTGTGAAGCCCGGCTAAGACCCTGTGAAAGATGGACGATACCCTGTGAAACATGGTAACAACTTTGTGAAAGGTGGATGATACTCCGTGAAACACGGCAGATACTTTGTGAAAGCCTGAAGAGCACCCGTGAAGGGTAGTGCACTGCTTGTGAAAGATAGTGAACTCTTCGTGAAACGTGGGGAACTACTTGTGAAACTTGCATGCAGAGAATAAGATGGAAGAGTTCCAAAGTTTGATTTATAAGAAAAAATGATATTTTTGGAAAGGCGGAATAAACCTGTGCTAATTCTCTCTATTTAAGGCGGGATATGCGAAGGTTTGTTTCGGGTATAAGTAAGTTATGTGATATTTGAATGAAGACAATAATTTAAAACGACAATACATGTTTCAAGGAGGAATGTTTTCTATATCTGGGAATATACCAGACGACCTTTACCAAAAAATTAATCAAGTGTCATATGCTTTTTACAAGGCATTAACAATGACCGTTGAAAAAAACAACTATAATAGGACAGTAATGAGGTTATTGAAACCGGTAAACACTGTTGTATTACTTGACAATAATTTTATACACTTTGTTTGCACCAACAAAAGCGTTGGAGGAGCACTAAGAATAGTTCATAATGACTTTAGAGGTAAATCTAATATTGATTTATCTACTGCCATTGAAATTGTAAAAAGAGATTTAGGTTTTGAGGATCCATTTGGATTTTCAATAACTTCAGGAATCTTAAATTCAAATAAAGAGGATTATGATGAAATCATCTTGCCTTATGTAAATGAGTATATCAATAGTGAGGCAAAGCATTTAGAGAAATTAGCGAAACAAGTTAGAAT
>CAYSGX010000125.1:3015-7913 GCA_964430605.1 uncultured Chitinophagaceae bacterium | reverse complement strand
AATACCGTAAAGCATTAGGCTAATATTGAAATATAAACGGTATTACAGGATTACATAGATTTTGAAAATACCAACAATCATTTTCCGTGAAATGTTTTAATCCTTTTTTAAATCGGTGATGCTGATAAATTAGCAAACCGACATAGTAACGTGCAGCACGTGAGGGGTTCCCGAAGTGAATCCGGGAAAGTATTACAAAATTTACTTTCAGAAGTAAAGTTTAATTGAGTTAAAAACATTGCCCTTGGAAGGCGGCACAACTATGAGATACCAAAAATACAACCATAGTCATTATGCTGATGCTTTTATGCTTGCACAAAGCAAGCATCTGTACTAATCAACTATCAACTTCTTTCAAATAAATTTATTATAGCATTTACTAAATGCTGAAAAACAGAAGTATTGGCAGCCAACATTACTGCAAAAAGCGTATAAACGTTTCAATCCCGGTTAAAAAATCACTATTTTTGCACTCTGTTTCAACAATTAGTTGAAAAGTAATTAAAACCCCTCGCAATTATGGAAAAGAAAAGAGTGCTGATTGTAACGCAGGAAATGAAGCCTTACTTTATCAAAAGCACCATAGCACAAATTGCCCGAGAACTACCACAACACATTCAGGAAAGCGGCATGGAAATAAGAGTGCTCATGCCCCGTTTCAGCATTATTAACGAAAGGCGCCATCGCTTGCATGAAGTAGTGCGCTTGTCGGGAATAAATATTACAGTACACGAAGAAGACCACCCGTTAATTATTAAAGTAGCTTCATTACCCGGAGCAAGAATGCAGGTGTATTTTTTAGATAACGAAGACATGTTTAAACGTAAAGGTGTTTTCGGTGATGAGCAAACTCCCTTCTACGATGATAACACCGAGCGCATGATTTTCTTTTGCAAAGGCGTTTTAGAAACAGTGAAGAAATTTGGCTGGCCACCGCATATTATACATTGTCATGGCTGGATGACCAGTTTAATTCCTTACTACTTAAAAACCTCTTACAAAAACGACCCTGTCTTTAAGAGCAGCAAAGTAATTTATTCGGTGTATGAAAACACTTTCAAAAATAAACTGCCTAAAAGCTTTTTGGCTAAAGCGCCCATAAAAGCTGATGACCCTTCTTTCGAAGCCTTTTTAAAATCTGATAATACTGCATTAAATCTTGGTGGCGCGTCATTGGCCGATGGTATTATTGTGGGCAGCGAATCTATCGCTAAAGAAGTACAAACTTTAATCAGCAAAAACGGTAAGCCTTCTTTAAAATATACCGGAGAAGAAGAATTCCTGGGTGCTTATGAAGAATTCTACGGTAAATTTGTTAAAAAATAACTTTTTTGACAAAGCGCTTTATGTCTTCCCAACAACTTAGAATAGCTGTAGCAGCTATGTGTTTGCTTTTTGCTTATTGCAAAGAACCCGTTATTGACGATTCAGATCTTATTCCGAAAGACAAGTTGGGTATTATTTATACCGATACGCTTACTGTTATTTCCGAAGTAGTAAAAGAAGACCCTTTACGCAGCGATGAGCTTGCCGTCAATATTCTTGGTAACATGAACGACCCTGTATTCGGAAAATCTGAAGCAAGCATTTATTTTCAGTTGTTGCTACAAAATAATAATATTGATTTAGGTAATAACCGCCAGTTAGATTCGGCAGTATTAATGCTTCAATATGCCGGAAGCTATGGTAACACAAAAGTGGCTCAAAACCTGGTGGTGTATGAAGTAGAAGAAGCAATGGATAAAGGCACCGATTATTTTTCAGACAAAACCTTCACAACCAAAAGCAACGAAATTGGCAGGCTGAATAATTTTGTGCCCAACTTCAGCGATAGTATTCAAACAAGATTTGGGAAATACGCGCCACACGCGAGAATAAAGTTAGAGGCAAGCTGGGCTACCGGTTTAATGAACCAGCGTGCTGAAGAAAATTTTGCAAATAACGGAACCTTCTTAAACTATCTGAAAGGCTTGCATGTAAAAGCCGAAGCAACAAACGGCAAAGGCATGGTGTATGTAGATTTACAAGCAAACGCGACCGCGCTGATGCTATATTACAAAAGCACTGAGCGTGACAGCGTTTTCACCATTATAGTAAATGCCGATGCGGCAACCGTAAACAACTACAAGCACGATTACAGAGGAACTGTTACCGAACAGCTATTGCAAAATAACCGCTCGGGCGACAGCATTATTTTAATGCAATCTATGTCGGGGCTAAAAACAAAATTTACCGTGCCCAACATAAAAACCCTCGGCAATATTTCTATAAGTAAAGCTGAATTGGAAATAACCAATTTCAAAAACAGCTTTGATGTTTCAACCGAATTTACCGTTCCCGGAAGATTAACTTTAAATGCTGCCGATGCCGAAGGGAAAAACGCTTTTCTTGATGATCAATTTATTGGCGACAGTTATTTGGGTGGTGAAAAAGTTCAGCAAACCGAATCGAACAAAGCGCTGAACCGCTACAGGTTTAATATGGCAGTGCATTATCAGAATGTGGTAAGCAACGCTAAAGAAGATTATGGCGTCTATATTCTCACTTTTCCGAGCAATAGAATTGCAGACAGGCTGATTGCCGGTGGTGGAAATCACAGTACTTATCCTTTGAAATTAAAATTAACTTACACCAAAATCGACTGATTATGTGTGGTATTGTTGCTTACATTGGGCATCGCGAAGCATACCCTATTTTAATAAATGGCCTGAAACGTTTAGAATATCGCGGCTACGACAGTGCAGGTGTTGCACTAATGAGCAACGATATGAGTGTGTATAAAAAAGCGGGAAAAGTAGCCGCTTTAGAAGCTTTTGCAAAAGATAAAAACCTTAATGGCAATATTGGCATTGGCCACACCCGCTGGGCAACTCATGGCCCGCCAAACGATGTAAATGCGCATCCGCATCTTTCTTATTCTGAAAACATTTCGTTGATTCATAATGGCATTATAGAAAATTATGGCTCGCTGAAAGAAGGATTAAAATTAAGAGGCTACACTTTTCAGAGCGATACCGATACCGAAGTATTGGTAAACCTTATTGAAGATGTTCAGAAAAACGAAACCATAGATTTGTTTGAAGCAGTGAGAGTGGCTTTAAATAAAGTAGTGGGTGCTTATGCTATCGTAGTAATGGCAAAAAGCGAACCCGACACATTAATTGCCGCCCGAAAAGGCAGCCCGTTGGTAATAGGCGTTGGCAAAGACGAGTTTTTTCTGGCATCAGATGCCACCCCGATTGTAGAGCACACCAAAAATGTAGTGTACCTGAATGATGAAGAAATCGCTTTGGTAAATTTATCGGGCGACCTGATTATTAAAACCATACAAAACAAACGCACCACACCTTATATAGAAGAGTTGGACATGCAAATAGAAGCGCTTGAAAAAGGCGGCTATGAGCATTTTATGCTGAAAGAAATTTATGAGCAGCCCACTTCGGTAAAAGATACCATGCGCGGCAGATTAAATGTAGAAAGCGGACAGGTATCGCTGGGAGGCTTAAAAGACTATTTCAAAAAACTGGTTAATTCTGAACGCATTGTTACCGTTGCTTGCGGCACTTCGTGGCATGCAGGCATTGTGGGCGAATATTTGTTTGAAGACCTTGCCCGCAAAAAAGCAGAAGTAGAATATGCTTCAGAATTTCGCTACCGCAACCCTATTATAAGCGAGGAAGATGTAGTGCTCGCCATTTCTCAATCGGGCGAAACAGCCGATACCTTGGCAGCTATAGAACTGGCAAAATCTAAAGGGGCTACCATCTTGGGCATTTGCAACGTGGTAGGTTCTTCTATTCCGCGAGCCTCTCATGCGGGTTCATACACCCATGCCGGCCCCGAAATTGGCGTGGCATCTACCAAAGCATTTACTTCACAAGTAACCTTGCTTACCTTAATGGCGCTGGCAGTAGCCCGCGAAAAAGGCGCCTTGTCTGAATCGCGCTACCGGCAACTATTGGTTGAACTGGAAAAAATCCCTTCAAAAATCAAAGAACTTTTGAAGCTGGACAGCTACATTCAGGAAATAGCCAAAACCTTTAAG
This sequence comes from uncultured Chitinophagaceae bacterium, assembly GCA_964430605.1. Lineage (GTDB taxonomy): Bacteria > Bacteroidota > Bacteroidia > Chitinophagales > CAIOSU01 > CAYSGX01. Next base: position 3,868 of record CAYSGX010000125.1, on the reverse strand, counting down.
GATGCCCGCAACTTTTTATACCTCGGCAGGGGCTACAATTTTCCGGTGGCATTAGAAGGCGCGTTAAAGCTGAAAGAAATTTCTTACATACATGCCGAAGGGTATCCTGCTGCCGAAATGAAGCACGGCCCCATTGCATTAATTGATGAAGAAATGCCTGTTGTAGTATTGGCTACCAACAAAAGCGCCTACGATAAAATTATCAGCAACATACAAGAGGTAATTGCCCGCAAAGGCAGAGTAATAGCCGTAGTAGCCGAAGGCGATGAGATTATAAAAAACATGGCCGAATTTGTTATTGAAATTCCTGAAACGGAAGAAGCGTTAACGCCTTTACTTTCGGTAGTGCCGTTGCAATTACTGGCTTATCATATTGCCGTTTTAAGAGGCTGCAATGTTGACCAGCCAAGAAACTTAGCGAAGTCGGTTACGGTAGAATAATGCCGTTTATATTTCAATATTAGCCTAATGCCTTACGGTATAAACTATTGCCGTTAGGCTTTAGCCAACGGCTCAAAGAATATTTCACTAATTAATTTTACTATCCCGACCTCAGGTTAGTAAGTACTATACACTTTAAAGCAGCAGTGCTTATTTTTGAACTGCTAATTACACTTCTATATATGAGAAACATATTGCTTGCCTGTGCACTGCTCTGCTTTTTTATTTCCTGCGGAAACAAAACCAGCACCAATAACATAACGCTTAAACCTGCCAACGGCAACAAGTTTTATGGCGGTGTTTTCAGAATGAATGAATCGGAATTTTTTCGTTCGCTGTATCCGCTGAATGTAACCGAAGTGGGCGGGCACCGAATTGTAAACCAACTGTATGAAGGCTTGGTAATTCTGTC
>CAYSGX010000125.1:0-3005 GCA_964430605.1 uncultured Chitinophagaceae bacterium | reverse complement strand
ATAGATTCTGCCGCTACCACCTTTACATTTTTTCTGCGGAAAGGCGTAACGTTTCATGATGATGCGTGTTTTGAAAACGGCAAGGGCAGGGAAGTAACTGCGCACGATTTTAAATACTGTTTCACCAAGCTTTGCGAAAGTGATGTAAACAATCAAGGTTCGTGGATTTTTGAAGGCAAGGTGAAAGGCTGCTCGGAATATCTGGCTTCAACACGCACAGGAAACCCTTTGCCCGAAGGCGTTACAGGTGTTACGGTGATAGATGATTACACCTTGCAGATAGTTTTGGAAAAACCTTTCGCTTCGTTTATGTATTTGCTGGCAACGCCTTTCGCTTTTGTGTTTCCGCAGGAAGCGATTGAAAAATACGGTAATGAAATGCGCTCCAAAGCGGTGGGGACAGGTCCATTTAAAATAAAAGCGTTGAAAGAAGACGATGTAGTTATTTTAACCAGAAACGAAAACTACTGGGACAAAGATGAACACGGAAATCAACTGCCGTATTTAGATGGCGTGAAATTTACGTTTATCAAAGAGCGTAAAGCCGAATTGCTCGAATTTAAAAAAGGCAGCCTCGACCTGATGTATCGCCTGCCTTTGGAAATGACCGAAGAAGTAGTGAACATAAAAGACCAACTGAAAGACGATTACAAGCGGTTTGTATTGCAGGTAAAACCTTCGCTTTCGGTGGGCTATTACGGCTTTCAGCATTTAGACGAAACATTTTCTAAAAAAGATGTGCGCATTGCGTTCAACTATGCCATTGACAGAAAAAAGATTTGTGATTACACCATGAAAGGAACAGGTGTTCCTGCTATTTACGGCTTTGTGCCACCCGGCATGAGCGGCTACGAAACCAAAGCGGTGAAAGGCTATGACTTTAATCCTGAAAAAGCAAGAGAACATTTAGCCAAAGCGGGCTATCCCGAAGGAAAAGGATTTCCTGAAATTACTTTGCAGATTAATTCGGGTGGCGGCACTAACGAACAGGTAGCGGAAGCCATACAAAAGATGCTGCAGGAAAACCTGAATATTAAAGTCAATATTACCAAGTTGCCTTTTGCCCAACATTTGGAAAATTATGAAACCGGAAAAGCGAATTTCTGGCGTGCGGGTTGGGTAGCCGATTATCCCGACCCTGAAAACTTTTTAAATCTTTTTTGGAGTGCGCATATTCCGCCCAAACTTACCGATAAATCTTACCTGAATGCGTTTAGATATAAAAGTGAAAAGTTTGATAAAGCCTTTACGGAAGCATTGCAGACTATTGATGAAGACAGGCGCAACCTGCTGTACCTCACTGCCGACCAAACACTAATTGACGATGCCGCAGTGATGCCCATATTCTATTATAAAGATTATCGTTTGCTGCAACCCAACGTACAAAACATGCCTCAAAACGCTATGGAATACCGTAATTTGAGAGATGTGTATTTTACAAAGCAATCTGAACAATAATCTATTTCGGTGCTTATCCAACGGCTTTCTTTATTTTTAATATTTACTAAAAGAAAACCGCACGATGAAACTTTTTCAGTCTTATAAAAAGAACCCTGTTATAGATGAGCATTACGATGTTATTTGTATAGGATCAGGCTTGGGCAGCCTCACTACTGCATCGCTTCTGGCACGAAAAGGCAAGAAGGTTTTGATTTGTGAAAGGCATACTACGCCCGGTGGCTTTACCCATGTTTTTACAAGAAACGATTATGAATGGGACGTTGGCATACACTATGTGGGGGATATGGACAGAAAAGGCTCTTTGCTGCGTATGGTGTTTGAGCATATTACTGACGGCAACCTGAAATGGGCAGATATGGGTGAGGTGTATGATAAAGTCATAATCAACGACAAAACCTTTGAATACGTAAAAGGACTTCAGAATTGGAAAGCAAAAATGAAATCATACTTTCCTGCGGAAGAAGATGCTCGTGCAATAGACGAATATGTTACCTTGCTGTTTGCGGTGAATAAAGCGTCTAAAGATTTTTATGTTCAGAAAGTAATGCCTCAATACATAAAGCTGCTAGCAAAACCTTTTATGAGCAAAGCCTATTCCGAGCTTGCTAAAAAAACAACGAAAGAAGTTTTAGACAGCATTTCCGATAATGAAGAATTGAAGGCAGTGTTATCGGCACAGTTTGGCGATTATGGCATGCCTCCGTCAAAAAGCAGCTTCGTAATTCATGCGGCAGTTGCATTGCATTATATGAATGGAGGCTTTTATCCTGTTGGCGGCAGCAGCGAAATTTTCAATACGATAGCACCAAGTATTTTGGCAGCAGGCGGACAAATATTAATTGGCGCAGCAGTAAAAGAAATTCTTGTCGAAAATGGTATAGCGAAAGGCGTTATTATGCAAGATGGAAGAATTATCAAAAGCAATATTGTAGTAAGCGGTGCAGGAGCGCACATTACTTTTGACAAATTACTTTCCAATGAAGCAAAACAAAAAATTAGTTTTATAAAAGAGGTGTTGAACATGCCGCAATCGTTCGGGCATTTAAGCCTGTACATTGGGTTGAAGCATACTGCAAAAGCGCTGAACCTGCCCAAAGCCAATTACTGGATATATCCTAACGGTACTAATCATGACAAAGCGGTTGATGATTTTATAAAAGATTATAAAAACGAATTTCCGGTAGTGTATATTTCTTTTCCCGCAGCGAAAAACCCAAAGTTTGAAGCGCAATACCCAGAGCGCACTACCATAGAAATTATTACACCTGCAAAGTATGAATGGTTTTCCGAATGGCAAGATGAACATTGGAAAAAAAGAGGCGAAGCATATAACGAACTGAAAGAATATTTTGCGCAACGGCTGCTCGAATATTTATATAAATACGAACCGCAGGTAAAAGGCAAGATAGATGTGTATGAACTGTCAACGCCTGTTACTACCCGCCACTTTTGTAATTATCTACATGGGGAAATTTATGGGTTAGATCATCACACCGAACGGTTTAAAGCTGATTTTTTAAATCACAAACCTCCTGTCAAAAATT
>CAYSGX010000124.1:1993-8017 GCA_964430605.1 uncultured Chitinophagaceae bacterium | reverse complement strand
CATAGGCAGCACCTTTGCCAACCGCATTGTAAAATATAGGAATAAGTTGGGCGGCTTTTACGAAATTGAGCAACTCTATGAAGTATTTGGCTTCGATTCTGTAAAATTCAATTTGGTTAAAGAAGAAATTTTTGTCCGCGAAACCGATATTCAGAAAATCAGCATTAATAGCACTGAAGTAAAAGAATTGGTAAAACACCCTTACATAGATTATAAATTAGCCAATGCCGTTACGAAGCAACGCTTCAAAAAGAAGTTTGAAAGTGTTGATGAATTGAAAGACGTTTATTTGGTAAACGATTCATTGTTCCGTAAACTTGCACCCTATTTCAGCACAGAATAATGATTGAATTCGAGATTAAAAAAGCCATCCGTAATATTCCCGATTTTCCGAAAAAAGGAATTGATTTTAAAGATATTACCCCCATTCTTCTCGATGCTGAATTGTGTAACAATATCCTGAATGAATTTGTAGAAAGGCTGAAAGGGCAGCAGTTTGATTATTTGTGCGCTATTGAAAGTCGAGGATTTTTCTTCGGAACACTGCTGGCAAACAAACTGCAAATTCCGTTTGTTCCTATTCGCAAAGAGGGAAAACTGCCGGGCGACACTGCCCGCTATCATTATGATTTAGAATACGGAAGTGCCACTATTGAAATACATAAAGATGTAATCAGGAAAGGCGCTAATGTTTTATTGCACGATGATTTACTGGCAACCGGGGGCACTGCTTATGCAGCTTCGGAATTGGTGAAAAGTTTAGGTGCAAATATTGGAGCAATTTCGTTTTTAGTAAACCTTAGTTTTTTAGACGGAAAGAAAAAGTTCGAAGGAATAACTAATAACATTATTTATTTAGCCGAATATTAACGCCCAACAAAACTGACAACTTATAACAGAAAACTGATAACTTAAACATGGCAACAGCAACTTTAAACAACACAACAGGTTTCGATTTCGCGTTGAGCGAAAACCAAAAAATGATTCAGCAAATGGTGCGTGATTTCGCTGAAAAACATATCAAACCCAATTTCATGCAATGGGACGAAGAGCAAACACTTCCCGTAGATGCGCTGAAAGAATTAGGTAAATTAGGTTTGCTGGGCGTATTAGTGCCCACTGAATATGGAGGTTCGGGCTTTGGCTATTTCGAGTATGTAACAGCGCTTACCGAAATAGGTAAAGTATGTGGCTCATTATGCTTGTCGGTAGCCGCGCATAATTCGCTTTGCACCGGCCACATTAAAGATTTTGGCAACGAAGAGCAAAAGAAAAAATGGCTGCCTAAATTGGCTACAGGCGAATGGTTAGGTGCGTGGGCATTAACCGAAGCCAACACAGGCAGCGATGCCATGCGCATGAAATGCACAGCCGTGCAAGATGGCGACTATTGGGTAATTAATGGCGCCAAAAACTGGATTACGCACGGCAAAAGCAGCGATATTGTTGTAGCCATTGTGCGCACCGGTGATTTGTTAGATTCTCACGGTATGACCGCCTTTGCCGTTGAGCGCGGCACGCCCGGCTTAAAAGCAGGCAAGAAAGAAAATAAATTAGGTATGCGCGCCTCAGAAACCGCAGAAGTAATTTTTGAAAACTGCCGTGTACACAAAGACAATATTTTGGGTAAAGTAGGCGATGGTTTTGTGCAAGCCATGAAAATTTTAGATGGAGGAAGAATTTCTATTGCAGCCCTTTCTCTTGGTATTGCCAAAGGCGCTTTAGATGCCTCTGTCAGCTATGCCAAACAGCGTGAGCAGTTTGGACAGCCCATTGCCAATTTCCAAGCCATTGCTTTCAAGTTAGCTGATATGGCAACCGAATATGAAGCTGCTGAATTACTGACTTTCCAGGCGGCCGATTTGAAAAACAGAGGCTTGAAAGTAACCACCCAAAGTGCTATGGCAAAATACTATGCCTCGGAAGTAGCGGTAAAAAACTCGACAGAAGCCGTGCAGATATTTGGCGGCTACGGTTACACCAAAGAATTTCCTGTTGAAAAATTCTACCGCGACAGCAAGCTGTGTACCATAGGCGAAGGCACTTCCGAAATTCAGAAGCTGGTTATTTCAAGAGAGTTATTGAGATAGTTTTTTCCGAACGCTAAATAGTAAAAAGCCCGGTAACGAAAATTGTCGGGCTTTTTTGTTGAAGTGAAATGCTTCAGAGCGTACTCATGGTTTTAGGTAGAGGAATTTGAAATAGAGAATAGGTAAGGTTGTTTTTTTAAACTTCATCTTATAGCATTATTGTTCGAAATCTTGAATTTGCTCTTTTGCAACGGGTTAAAACCCGCTGCTTTTTTTGACAAAAGGACTTTTTATTTTCAAAAGCGGACTAAAGTCCGCAAAGAAAAGGCTCGAATTTTCATGTTTCGAACACTTGTGATCTTATAGCCTTCTATACACTCATGAATAATACTAATTGCGGAAATGCAACGGTTAATTTATGGTTTTCCGAATAGTTCAAATTCTACCAACTCGCAAATAATATGGCCAATGGTAATATGTACCTCTTGTATGCGGGCTGTTTTGTCAGATGGCACACAAAAAAGTATGTCGCTGTATTCATTCAGCTTACCGCCTTTTTCGCCTGTAAAACCCACAGTAATCATGTTTTTTTCTTTAGCGGCTTTCAAGGCGTTTACTACATTTTGTGAGTTGCCTGAAGTAGAGAAAGCCATAAGTATATCGCCTTCATTGCCCATTGCTTCTACCAAACGGCTGAAAATAAAATCGTAACCGTAATCGTTGGCGGTTGCTGTAACATAAGAGGTGTTTACATGCAATGCCTCCGAGAAAAGCGGTTTACGGTTTAGCAGAAATCTTCCTGAAAGTTCGGCCGCAAGATGTTGCGCATCGGCAGCGCTGCCACCATTTCCGCAGAACAATACTTTTTTATTTTCAGTATAGGCTTTTACTGTTTTTTCGATAACGGTTTCTATGCTGAAAATAAAATCGGCATTGTTGAGTACCGATTGTTTTACCGCAATGCTTTCTGAAAAAATATTTTTGATTTTATCTGAATAACTCATGATTCAAAGTTATGGATTTTTGTTTCTGCTTTTTTGTTTCCCGCAGATAGTGCAGATAACGCTGATGTGGTTTGGTGCATTATTTCGGAATAGAGTTGTTAGCCTTTAGTTTTCTTTAGCTTTATGTATATTTATAGTCGGTAGAAATTTCATGAAAAAGCAGCAGAAATACATACTGAAAGTAAACAATCCTTGTAAGCAAGAGTGGGCTTCAATGACAAAGACTGACATTGGAAAATTTTGCTCGTACTGCTCGAAAACAGTTATTGATTTTACTAAGTTGACAGACAGTGAAATTATTCAAATAGTTGAGCAAAATTCAGATAAGCTTTGCGGACGTTTAACAAAACAACAGCTTAACCGACCATTAAAAATCAATCAGCCGACAAATGGCTCTCAACTGTATAAAATACTTGGGGGACTTTTATTAGTTGGAACAACAGAAAATTCACTTGCAACAAACCAACTGTTTCCACAAACAGAAATAGTGTCTGTTACTGAAAACGAAACATTACCTGTACAACAGGTAAAGCCCGAAGAAGAACTAAAAACAGAAGATAGTTTAAAAAATGTTATACAAGGAATAGTTCTTGATTCCCGAACAAAAGAGCCTCTACCATTTACAATAGTTTTTATTAAAAATACTGAGATACAAGTAATGACAGACTTTGACGGAAAATTTAAACTTATAATACCTGATAATTTGTTAAAAAGAGTAATGTCTTTAATGATTACACCTTTAGGATACGAAAAAACGGAAATTGTAATCAGAAAAGAAGATTTACCAATTGTAGAAAAAACTATTATTGTTTCTGAAGAACAAATATTAATAGGAGCAATAATAACAGAAAAGAAAAAATGGTGGAAGTTTTGGAAAAGGCAATAAACATTGCCTCATTTTCATTTCACACTGTTTCGTTTAAACAAACAACCCAATCTGCGTCATCAGCGAAATCTGCGGGAAATTTCACTCAAGCATTTTCAAAAAATCTTCTTCGCCTATAATCTGAATGGTTTCTATTTTCTGCGCCTTTTCTAATTTGCTGCCTGCTTCTGCACCTGCTATTAAATAGTTCAGATTTTTACTTACACCACTTAATAATTTGCCACCGTTTCTTTCTACCAGTTCTTTAGCTTCATCTCTGGTAAACTGTGTAAGTGTTCCGGTAAATAAAAAAGTTTTGCCTGTGAGTTTATCCGATACAGTTGTTTGTGAATTGTCATTGGTAACATTCACACCCAATGTTTCCAGTTGCTCAATAAGCGCGATGTTTTGTTCGTTGCTGAAAAAATCGTGAATGCTGGTGGCTACTTTTGGTCCTACGTCTTGCAGTTGTGTCAACGTTTCAAGCGACCAGCCTTTATAGTTTTTTAAATGGCTTACCTGCGTTGCCAGATATTTAGCCGTAGTAACTCCCACATGACGAATGCCCAAGCCATTAATCAACCGCCATAAAGGTTTGGATTTAGAAGCATTAATACCATTGATAAGATTGTTTACCGACTTTTCTTTCCAGCCTTGCAGGTTGCGAATTTGTTGCAGCTTTTCGTTAGGTTCATCGGCTACAATTTTATAAATATCGGTGATATGGCTAATGATACCTTCTTTAAGAAAGCGAATTACAATATCTCTGCCCAAGCCGTCAATATCCATAGCATCTTTTGATACAAAATGGATTATTTTTTCTTCCACCTGCGCAGGACAATCAATATTAATGCAACGCCACACGCTTTCGTCTTCGGGCTTCACCAACTCACTGCTGCACGAAGGGCAGTTTTTTGGAAACCTAATTTCCTGTTCATTACCTGTTCGGGCAGCAGCTACACTGCCAACAATATAAGGTATCACTTCGCCTGCACGTTCCACAATAACCGTATCGCCTAACCGAATATCTTTCTCTTTAATAAAATCTTCGTTGTGCAATGAAACGGAAGAAATAGTTACGCCCGCCAATGGCACAGGCGTGAGTTTTGCAACAGGCGTAATTGCACCTGTTCTGCCTACCTGATACTCTATGCGTTCTAATTTGGTAGTGGCTTGCTTGGCTTTAAACTTATAGGCAATGGCCCAGCGCGGATGATGTGCTGTTGCTCCTATTTGTTGTTGTGTGGCAATAGTATCTACTTTTATTACCATGCCATCTATTTCATAAGCATAAATACCACGCTTGTTTTCCCATTCTTCACAAAAAGAAATTACCTCATTGATAGTGCCCAGTTTTTTCTCGATGGTAGGCGTTTTAAAACCTAAATCGTGCAGCAAATGAATGTTCTCGTTATGAGAATACAATTGGCTACCCAACACACTATTTCCTTGTGCATCTATAGCATACGCTACATGATAAATAAATGCTTCCAGGCCTCTTTTGGCTACTTCATTGGGGTCTTTTAATCGCAAAGTTCCCGCAGCGGTATTTCTTGAATTTTGAAAAGTAGATAGGCCTTGTTGTTCGCGTTGCTTGTTAAAGTTTTCAAAAAAATCGCTACTGATTACCACTTCTCCACGCAATTCAATTGTTTTAATTCCGAAGGCTGAAAAATTTGCTGAAAGCGGAATGGAACGAATTACTTTAGCGTTGTTGGTAATATCTTCTCCAGAAATGCCATCGCCTCGTGTAGCGGCTCTCACAAGCATATCGTTTTCATAAACCAATGCAATGCTGCTGCCATCAAATTTTGGTTCAACCACATAATTTACTTCTGAAGTATTTACATGTTCGCTTACCCGCCTGTGGAAATCTAATAAATCGGCTGCATTGTAAGAGTTTTCTAAAGAAAGCATGGGCACGGTATGCAACACCGAAGTAAAATCTTCGGTCAATGCCCGTGCTACTCTTTGCGAGGGCGAATCTTCGGTAACTAATTCAGGAAATTGCTGTTCAATTTTTTTCAGAAAGCTGAACAGTTGATCGTATTCATAATCGGAAATTATTGTTTCAGCATCTATATAATATTTGCGGTCGAAGTAATTGATGCAGTTGCGCAGTTGC
>CAYSGX010000124.1:0-1953 GCA_964430605.1 uncultured Chitinophagaceae bacterium | reverse complement strand
TCGGCTTCTTCTTTAAATAAAGGAAGCGTATGAGATTTATTAATTAAATCTTTTGCTTGCTGAATGTAGTTAGTGGTGTGTTGCATAGAGATGGTTAAAAATACAAAGGGTATTTTATTTTGAATGAATATTTACTAAAACATTCCTCTCATCTAATTTTGTTTACTGTATTTTTGTTCATTGCTATTTTAAATGTGTAAATAGTGCCAAAAGCATTGCTGCTACATAAAGAATGAAAAAAATAATTACAAGCGAACCTGATACTTTAGTTGAATATCTTAATAAAATATGGCAATACCGTGCGCTGATATTGGTTTTTGCCAAGCGTGATTTAAAAATTAAATACGCGCAAACAATTCTTGGTTTGGCATGGACTATTGTACAACCCTTGACTGCCGTGATTATTTTCACTTTATTTTTTTCGGTAATTCTGAATTTTGAAGCAGCATATCCCTATGTACTTTTTGTGCTGAGCGGGATTTTGATTTGGGGCTTGTTTAATTATATTTTCTCACAAGGCAGTACCAGCCTTACGCAAAATCAGGATTTAATCAGGAAAATGTATTTCCCGAAAATTATTCTGCCCCTTTCCAAGGTAGTGCTTGCTTTGGTAGAGTTTGTAATTACATTGTTGCTGCTTCTGTCGGTAATGCTGATAATGCAGCAGGAAATAAAATGGACTGTTGTTTTATTGCCTTTCATTTTGTTGCCCGTAATTTTATTTTCAATAGGACTGACATTAATCCTAAGTGCACTCACCATCAAAAACAGGGATTTGTTTCACGTTATTCCGTTTTTAGTAAATTTTGGGATATGGTTTACGCCTGTTTTTTATCCTGTTTCTATTATTCCGCAACAATTTTCGCAGTACAAAAACCTTATCTTTATCAATCCGGTAGCGGCTTCCATTCAATTGTTCCGCTGGAGTTTTTTTGGAGAGCCTTTAAATGAGTTTATTTTCTTAGGTGTATTTATTTGTTTTGGTATATTTATAACTGGATTTCTTTTCTTCAAAAGAACGGAAGATAAAATCATAGATTTATTATGAGAAAGGTACTGAATGACGACATTTTAGAGCAAAAATTTCAGAAAGACGGATATGTAAGCGTTCCGTTTATTTCGACTCAGGAAGTAGCCGAACTGAAACAAATGTTTTTTAACACCCTGCCCGAAAGCGGAGGGCAAATTACTTCGGGCGATATTGGAGCAGAAGGAGAGCATGCCATTACCTACGATTTCACTTTTATAGACAAAAACCCCGAATACAAACGCAAGGTATTCCAAATTATCACCGAATACTTTAAACCTCACATGAATAAATTATTGGCAGATTTCAGACCGATAATTGCTAATTATATAAGAAAACAATCTGCCACAGGCGAAGTGCCCTTGCACGAAAACTGGGCATTTGCTGATGAACGAAAATGCACTACGGTTTCGATTTGGTGTCCGCTCGTGGACTCAACGTTGGAAAACGGCACGTTGCAGGTAGTACCCGGCAGTCATAAGCGTTTTGGTGAAATCAGAGGACCGATGGTTCCTTGGGAGTTAGACGGCATCAAAAAAGAAATCATTCAAAACCACTTAGTACCGCTCGAAACCAAAGCAGGCGATTGCGTAATTTTGGACGACAGCATAGTACACTATTCAGCAGTGAACAAAACCGAAGGGCTGCGATTAGCTATACAGTTGATTTGCGTGCCTTCGGAGTTTCCGTCCATTCACTATCATTTAGACCCGCAAAACAATCCCGAAGAAATACAGGTGCTGGAAGTTGAAGACGATTTTTATATGGAATTTAATCCTTGGAAAAAACCCGAAAACGTAAAAATCATCAAGAAAATCCCTTACCGTCACAGAAATATTGATGAGAAAGAATTTGTAAAACGTTTGAAAGCCCCTGCATTTGACCAGCCACTTAGTTTTTTTCAGTTTGTGGAAAAAACTAAGTGG
>CAYSGX010000123.1:0-8113 GCA_964430605.1 uncultured Chitinophagaceae bacterium | reverse complement strand
ATCGGAATGGCAACTGCCTTGCCTACAGGCAGTTGCCATTCCGATATTCAAATCTCTTTTTACAATTATTTTATCGCCTGCAACAGAAGCGTTCACTTTAGGAAAATCTTTTAGCGCCTTGGTAACCGCTTCTACAAACAATGGCGTAAAAGTAATTTTCTCGTTTTCTCTTTTCTCAAATTCTTTTTTCACCCTGTCGCGCCACAATACCATATTGGTTACATCTGCTTCTACAAATGAGGTAACGTGTGCCGAAATGCGCTTTGATGCCACCATGTTTTCGGCTATACGCTTGCGCATTCTGTCCATTTCAATAACCTCAACGTTATTGCCATAATTTACTTCAACTGGGGTGGCTTCTTCGGCTTTCACCGTTGAGGCAACAACAGGAGCAACAGTTTGAGCAGGTGCAGGTGTTACTGTAACAGCAGGCGCATTCTTGCGTTGTTCAATATAAGTAAGAATATCGCCTTTGGTAACTCTGTTGTCTTTTCCGCTGCCTGCAATTTGTTCAAGCACTGCCATAGAAATATTTTCGCTGCGTGCAATATTTAAAACCAATGGAGAATAAAAACGTCCCGTATTATTGGCATGTCCATTACTTTGTGTTGCTACTTGTTGTACTACAATGGGTTGAGCAGCAGCTACCACCACTTTTTCGGCAACAGCCACAGGTTCAGTAGCAGGTGCGCTTACAGGCGCAACTTTTACCACATCATCGCCACCTGTGCCGATAATGGCAATAGGTTTTCCAACAGCAACTACTTCACCTTCCTGATGTAATATTTTTATTAAGATGCCCGCTTGTGAAGCAGGCACTTCGCTATCTACTTTATCTGTAGCTATTTCTAAAACCGATTCATCGGCAGCAATGTTATCACCTTCTTTCTTCAGCCATTTTAAAATTGTGGCCTCCATAATACTCTCACCCATTTTGGGCATTATCAATTCTACTTGTGGCATATTCTTTTTGTTAAAGAGAAGTTCAAAGTTACAAAATGTGTGTTTAAGGGTTAAAACTGAAATTATACCCAACCATCAAATGTATTTGACTACTATTATAATCATGTAATTTAAGTATTGTGAAATAATAGCCGCTTTCTTTTGGTTCAAATTGCTATTTTTGAAATCGGTGATAAAACCGAATAAGGCTTTCATGTATAAGCACCTGTTATTAATACTTTCTGTTGTTGCGCTGTTGCTGAATCCTTTGTGGCTGAAATCACAAACTTTAGATTTAGGGAACGATACCATAATATGTAATTTCAACGGCTACACTTTAGATGCAGGTGCAGGTTTCACAACTTATCTGTGGTCAACCGGTGCTACTACACAATCCATTACCGTATTTTCTTCGCAAACAGTTACCGTTACCGTTACCGATGCTGACAATAATGTTGAAGTTGATGAAGTTGATGTTTACATGAGCTTTCCGCCTATTGTAAATTTTGACTTTGAAAGTACCTGCGCAGGTGAACCTGTTCAGTTTTTAGATAACTCCAATACATTTTTTGACCCTTTAGTTATTTGGCATTGGGATTTTGGCGATGGCAATACTTCAGCAGAATTAAACCCAATTCATGTTTATGATACTTCAGGAATATTTCCGGTTACACTTACCGTAACCAATTCAAGAGGTTGCGATTCTTCTTTTACACAGTTGGTAGCAATATACGCACTGCCTTATGTCGATGCGGGTTTTGATACTACCGTAAATGTTAATGAGCCGGTAACTTTTAACGCAACAGTTACATCCAATGCCGGTTATTTATGGAGTCCGCCTGTTTTTCTAAATAGCGATACTATTGTAAACCCCGTGGTTACTCCCGCTTCTGACGTTACATATACACTTACTGTTACTGATAGCTTAGGCTGTGTTAATTCAGATGAAGTTTCAGTATTTGTGAATTTCGCGCCAATAGTAAATAACCGGACAAGCAATATAAACCCTAATTCCAGCATTGTTTTTCCTGCTTCGCAGTTGGCAACCGACCTCAACAACGATTCATTAACATTCAATATTATAACTCAACCCGGTAATGGTACTGCCGGTTTTTCGGGAGACACCATTTTTTATATACCCAATGAAAATTTTTCAGGAAACGACACCATTTTTTTTGAAGCGTGTGATACCGGTATTCCACCACTTTGCACCCAAGGGTTTATTGTGATTATTGTAGGCAATGCACCACCTGTTGCCGTTAATGATTCAGTAGAAACAGAAATAAGTGCTTCTGTAACCTTTAATGTGTTAGAAAATGATACTGAATTTAATGCCGAACAAAAAATAGAAATAGATTTTATTTCAGACCCTGAAAACGGAATGGTGATAGATTTGAACAATGGCAATCTTACTTATACTCCCGATTTCGGGTTTATAGGAACAGATTCTTTCTTCTATATTATTTGCGACAATGGGCAGCCTATACTTTGCGATACAGCAATGGTGTATATTACCGTAAAAAATATTCCTTTGTTTATCAATAATTCATTTTCGCCCAATGGCGATGGGGTGTTTGATAATTTTATTATTGAAGGCATTGTTAGTTATCCTGAAAGTAAACTGCTGGTTTTTAACCGCTGGGGGGAAATTGTTTTTGAAACTATTGGTTATAAAAATGATTTCGATGGATTTACAGGTTTTAAAGAAGAACTGCCCGATGCGACTTACTATTACTATTTAGATTTAAAAGATGGCTCTAAACCTTTAACCGGATATTTAGTTTTGAAACGTTGAAAAAGCTATACTACATATTACTGTTCACCGCCTTGTCTTTCTCTTTGAAAGCGCAAACGGAAGCCATGTATTCGCAATACTTGTTTAACAAACTGGTATTAAATCCCGCTTATGCAGGAAGCCGTGAAGGGCTTTGTGTAGTGCTCGATTATCGTAACCAATGGACAGGTATTGATGGCGCGCCTAAAACTATTCTCGCTTCTTTTCATACCATTTCCCCAAACAGGAAATATGGCTTTGGCGCTAATTTATTTAACGACCGCATCGGTATTCTGAATACTTATGCGTTTAACGGAAATTATGCTTACCGCTTTTTTATCGGGAAGAATGTATTGGCATTGGGAATCAATGGCGGATTATCTTACAGCAATGCCACCATCAATGATTTAACTGCCTATCAGCAAGGTGATATTACTGCCTTTACCGATATGGGGCGCACTCAGTTAATACCCAATGCCGGAGCTGGTATTTATTTCAAAAATAAAAAAATGGCTATCGGGCTTTCCGTGCCGCAAATCTTAAACGATAAGATGTTAAAGAATGTAGCGGTTCCGGTATCCAACCACTTTTATTTTTCATTCGATTATATAATAAATGTAGGCAAGCAATACAATCTGCAAGGTCAAAAAATGGCTTTAGTGCCATCGCTGCTAATGAAATATGTTCCGGGTACAAATTTTCAGGTTGATTTTAATTTGAATACTGTTTTGTATTCTCAGTTTTGGCTGGGCGTTGGATATCGCAGCGATAACGCTTTTATCTTTTCAGCACAATATTCGTTGAATAAGTTTGTTAAAAATTCCACTACCAATTTCAGGATTGGTTATGCTTACGATTTGGCTTCAAAGAAATATCGTAATGGTTCGGGTGGTACACATGAAGTGTTGTTGATGTTTGATTTATCGAAGAATAAAAATAAAATTCTTTCACCAAGATTGTTCTGATGAAACAGCTTAGCCACTATAGTAATAAAGAACAAAAGACAAAGGTAGTTTTCAGCCTGTCGAAACATATCAGTATTGCAGCTACTGCCCTATTTGTTTTAGTGGGTTTATTATGCCCGCCCAATAAATTATTTGCTCAAAAAGAATATAAAAGGCTTGAGCGTGCCAACGCATTGTTTGAAGACTATTCTTATATACAAGCCGTTGCCGAATATGAGAAGTTGCTGAAGAAAAATAATATTCCCGAAGCGCAATTGAAACTGGCCGAATGCTACCGTTTGATAAAACAAATGGATAATGCTGAAACACAATACCGTAAAGCAGCCGGGAACAATGTAGTTGATTCGGTTTATTTATATCATTTTGCTTCGGTGTTGAAATACAACAGCAAGTATGATGAAGCGAAAGAGTGGTATTTAAAATATGAAGCCTACAAGCAAGATGGCAAAGGCGCGAAACAAGCGAAGTTTTTAGATTTAATTCATTATTTCACCCGCGATTCATCAAAGGTTGATATTAAAAACATGGCATTCAATTCTGAATATGCCGACTTCTCTCCTGCCTTTTTTAAAGATGGCCTTTTGTTTTCTTCTACCCGCACAAAAGGCAAAAACGCGGGTGGCTTAGACCAGTGGACAGGGGAAAATTTCAACGACATTTACTATATAGCCAAAGTAAATATAGACAGTGCGTCTAAAGCGCAACTGCTACCCGGCTTTATTAATTCAAATTTCCATGAAGGGCCTGCCACTTATGATGCCACTGCCAATACTATTTATTTTACCAGAAACAGTGTGGTAAAAGGCGTGCAAAAAAGAAGTAAAGAAGGAGTGTTGAAAATACAGATTTACACTGCCGCTATGCAAGACAATCGTTGGGATATAATCAAAGAATTTTCTTTAAATAATCCTGAAAATATCTTCTGCCATCCTTCTATTTCAGAAGATGGAAACCGAATTTATTTTGCTTCGGATATTCCGGGTGGCTATGGCGGTTTAGATATTTATTATGCCGACAGAACAGGTGATAGCTGGGGCACACCCGTAAATTTAGGCGTTCATGTAAACTCGCAATGGAATGAAGCCTTTCCTTATATTCATTCAACGGGTACTTTGTATTTCGCTTCAGAAGGGTTGCCCGGTCTGGGAGGCTTTGATGTCTATTCGGTGCGATTTGGCGGCTTGGAATGGGAAGATGTAAAAAACCTTGGCTACCCTATAAATACTGCCAACGATGATTTCGGATTCATCTTAGACTCAACCAACAAGAGTGGTTATATCGCATCTAACAGAGTTGGCGGCAAAGGCAGCGATGACATCTATTCAGTATTTATTAAAGACACTTATTTTGAAGAAGGGGTATTGCTTTCTTTAGAAGAAGATTCTTTACAACAGGATAACACTGAAGCCGTAAACGACTTTGACACATTTGAAGATGTTTCCGATGAAGCTGAAAGGGAACCCGACAGTATAGCAGGCCTGGCATTAACACCCATGAGCGATGATATTGAAGAAGCTTTAGCTCAAAAAATGTTTAAGCCCGATTATTCACAGGAAGATGAATTGGCTAAAAAAGTATTTAAAACAGAAAGCAAGATAAAAGCAGATATTGTTGCTGCCGAAAAAGAAGCCGGGAAAAAAGCAAATGAAAACGCTGTTGCCACCAACAATACTATTAATAACCAAAAGGGCACTGCTGCTGCAAATAATATAGCAAGCAGCAATAAAGAAACAACATCAGGCAATACTAATAATAAAGTCGCATCGCCTGTGATAGCCTCACAGCTTAGCAATATGAAAGACAGCAAAGGAAGATTGGTTTTAGAAAAAGCGCCTGTTGCCCTTAAAGAAAAAAATATCGAATCATTAATTTACAGAGTGCAAGTGGGAGCCTACAGCCGGCCACTTAAAAAATCGCCCGATGTATTTTTTAAGACTGAAGGTGTTGAAACCTACAATATGAACGATGGTATTATTCGCTATGTAACGCCATATAGTTTCAATAATATTAAAACTGCTGAACAACACAAAAAGCAAACAATATTAAAAGGTGTAAAAGATGCCTGGATTGTTCCTTTTTACCAAGGTAAAAGAATTTCTGTACAAGAGGCGTTGGAGTTAATGAACAAATAATACCGAATATTTCCTGACAGTTCTAAAAATTCAAAATACTCATATTTCACGCCAAAACCTAAATCACAAAGCATTGAAAATCAATTTATTTTTTTCTTCGCGTCTTTGCGCCTTTGCGTGAAATAACCAAATTTTAGAGCCGCTCTTCTATAATTTCCGGATTACTGTTTCACAAACTTCACCGTGGCATTTTCAGTATTCGTCTGGATGTTTACATAATAAACACCCATAGAAAAATCGCTGATATTTAAGTGAATAATTGGCTCATTAGTTTTCAGAGCATTTACAGTGCTGCCTAATACATCAGTTACCGTAATTATTTTCTCTGAAGTATTATTCTGGGTATCTACAGATAAATTATTTCCGGCAGGATTAGGATATACAACAATTGATGCAAGACGCTTTTCTGCTAAACCGGTTAAAGTAAATTCAAGATTTGAATCGAATTGAACAGCGGCATTATTTACCAGGCCATTAAACGGGTCAACTGTTATTCCTGTTACGATTTCGCTTAAAGCAAAAATAAACCTGTCGTTATTTACTGTTGGTGTAATTCTCACAATGGTATCACCCGCAGTTGTGTTCAGCCTTAATTCTACCGGCAAAGTGTATAAGGTGGTTGCAGGTGATGAGGTAGTTTGGTTCAGTTCAGCATACAAAAAACCATTGCTGTAGTTCCACGATAAGTTATAAGCAGGAAAACCTTCGCCATAAAACAGTTGGTTTTTGAAATCGGTAAAATCAATGCCTGTGTTAGCGTTCAGCACATCGAGCAATTGCTGGGTGTTGGCATTTCCAAACCGGTATTGTTGCAAATAAATGCGCAGGCTTCCGAAAAACAACGAATCGTTATTGACTAAATAGCGTAAGGTATGCACCAATGTGCTACCCTTATCATAACTCAACCGGGAGCTGAAAATCCGGTTTTCATTAGCAATATCGCTTACATACACACTGCCTCCGGGTTGCGATTTCACATTGTCATGTACGTTCAGCATATAATTATCGGCAGCGCTTTTCGATACCAGTTTTTCGTAAGCCAGGTATTCGCCATAACTGGCAAAGCCTTCATTGAGCCAGATATCCTCCCACGAAGCACAGGTTACATAATCGCCAAACCACTGATGCGCCAGCTCATGAGCCGTTAAGGTAAATTCAAAAAAGCCCTGAGTAGTCATGGTTTGATGTTCCATACCACCCGAAAGCGGTGCCATGCAATGCCCATACTTTTCGTCTTTGAAAGGATAAGTGCCAAACAATTCAGAAAAAGCCAGCATCATATCGCCCGTTTGGTCAATATCGTTTTTGAAATTGGTGAGCGTTTGCGGATTGTCATAAATAAAATTCTGAATCAACAGCGGCTGTGCCACACCGGGCAAGTTCACAAAGAAAGAATAATCAACATAACGTGCCACTGCAACCGAAATCAAATAGTAGTTGACAGGGTATTTCGATTTCCATTCATAGCGTGCTTTATTGTTGGGTAACGAAACCACCTGTTGCAATAAGCCATTTGAGCCTGCTTTGTTAGTATTGTTGGTGGTAATCCATACTTCGGAAGAATCGGCTTTATCGGTAAGCACCTGCTTGCAAGGCCACCATTCATAAGCGGCAAAAGGCTGGCTTAGCGACCATGTTGCCTGATTGCCCCAACTGGGCGAACTGGCATTAGACATACCCGAAAAACCTCCGTTATTGGGCGGTGTGCCTTTGTAATAAACCTGAACCGAAACTTCCTGCCCCTGCTGAATGCTTTGCGATAAAGGAATAATTACCGCATTTGCGTTCCTGCTGAATGCCTGAACAATACCATTGGCTTTTACAGAATCTATAGTGAGATTGGGATGCAGCTCTAAACCGAAAGTATCTAAAAACGCTACTTCCGAAATTGCTTTAACGGTTACATTTCCTGAAATAAAAGTTGAGGTGCGCTCTACCGCCACATCTAATTTATAAAAATGAACATTGTATTGATTCATCAAAAATGTGTGTTGTGCCGAAACCACCGAGCGTTTTGCCGATTGCGAAGCATTAATTTTTGAAGCCGAACAAGCATGTTGCATTTGAGCAAAAGCAGCAACAGCAAATAGCAACTGGAAAGCGATAATCGCAGAGAAATTCTTTTTCATCTAAGAGTATATAAACCAGGAATTAAAAATGTTCGTGAAACTAAAATAAATATTGCATAATGATGTAACAGAAAAGCGGTAGGTTATAGGCATTGCTCTCATAAACAAGAAAACTATTTTTCGAAGAATTATTAATATTGGCTGTACATTCGCACTACAAAAAATGTTTTA
>CAYSGX010000122.1:4297-8250 GCA_964430605.1 uncultured Chitinophagaceae bacterium | reverse complement strand
CTTGCTCTTCTAATTGCTTTTGTGTTTTAGCCACCACTTCTTCAATACGGGCAGGGTGAATTCTGCCATCGGTAACCAGGCGTTGCAACGACAAGCGCGCCACTTCTCTTCTCACAGGGTCGAAGCCTGAAATGATGATGGCTTCCGGTGTATCGTCAACAATAATTTCTACACCTGTAGCTGCTTCAAGCGCGCGAATGTTTCTTCCTTCGCGGCCAATAATTTGCCCTTTTTGTTCATCGGAAGTAAGGTTGAATACCGAAACTGAATTTTCAATGGCATGTTCGGCAGCAGTGCGCTGAATGGTTTGCAACACAATACGCTTGGCTTCTTTGCTGGCTTTCAGTTTGGCTTCGTCAACAATTACTTTTTGTAATGAAAGCGCTTGCGATTCGGTTTCTTTTTTCAACGAATCGAGCAATTGTTCTTTAGCTTGCTGGGCAGTCATACCCGCGGCAGTTTCCAGCTTTTTCACAGCTTCAGTATGCGTTACTTCTAACTCTTGTTTTTTCACATTAACAAGCTCTAATTGCCTGTTTAAATTAGCTTTTACCGCAGCGGTTTCTTCTTCTTTCTTCTTCAGTTCTTCTTCACGCTTCTTGTTGTTGGCCAACTGCTGATTTACCGATTGCTCTTTTTGTTTAGCTTGCTGCTCGCGCTCGTCAATTTTCCTGTTTTTCTGAGAAACCTGCTGGTCGTGCTCTTCTTTAAGCTGTAAAAATTTTTCTTTGGCTTCATAGAGTTTGTCTTTCTTCACAATCTCTGCCTGTTTTTTAGCTTCCTCTATAATTGAGTTGGCTTCCTTTTTAGCCGATTCTTCCTGTTGCTTAGCTGCTTTTTGGTAGATTGTTTTTCCTACCAAAAAACCTATTCCTAATGCCACCAGAACCGCTACTACTACAATAACAATTTCCATAGTTGCTGATTTATTGATTTATGTTGAGTTAATGAATATTTTATTTTCAAACCTATTTTATAAACCTATAAGGTTTTAAAAACCTTATAGGTTTATTTTAACGTAAATAACAGACTAAACTGATGTAACCGTTAGCTGAAATCTTGCAACAGTTGAGCAATATCATTGATTTTTTGCTCGATAGTTTGACCGGAAGACTGGTTTTGTTTTTTAAGAGTAGCTGCTTCTACGGCATACATGAGCGCGCTCATGGCCAAAAAGTCTTGTTTATCTTTAGCGGCATACAAATCTTGCAGTTCTTTTACCTTCTGATTGATTTGCTTTGCAGCGGTTCTCACCATTTCTTCCTCTTCGGGCTTCACCTTTAAGGGGTAAGGCCTGTCGGCAATTATCAAATTGATATTTATCAGTTCACTGCTCATTCTTAATTATTTAGCAACCCCACGCAGTGGTCTATTTCTTTTATTAATTCGTTTATTTTCTTTTTCAATTCTGTTTTGTCTTCTTCGCCACCATTAACCGAAACACTTTTTGCCAACTTAATCATTTGTAATTGGTTTTCGTTTTCTGCTAACTTTTCGTTTCTCTCTTTAAGCAAGTTTTTCAGCATATCATTTTCTTCTTTAAGCTGAAAATTGGCTTTGTTTAGTTCATTATTTTGCTGCAAAAGACGGCTTACCTTGCCATGTATCCCTTCTAATTGCTGCAAACTTTTCATACTTACCTTATTTCTGCACTCAACTCGCTCTTAAACTGCTCTATCAATTTTGTCATCCATTTGTCAACATCTTCATCTTTGAGCGTTTTCTCCACATCTTCAAAAATAAAGCTGACAGCATACGATTTCTTGTTGTCTCCCAGCTTTTTATCTTCGTAAATATCGAACAAATTCACCGATTTTAATACTTTCTTTATTTCACGCTGTGCAATTTTCTCAATTTGCTCAAATTTTACAGACTTATCAAGCAGCAGTGCCAAATCTCTGCGCACCCAAGGATACTTTGATATTTCTTTGAATTTCAGTGTTTTATTATTTACAGAAGCCAATAAATTTTCCCACAATAAATCGGCATACCATACTTCACCTTCAATATCAAATTTTTTCAGAATGGCTGATGAAACGCTTCCGAATACCCCCAAAACTTTTTTCTCTGCGGAAATCTGCAAGCCGTAATTCAGTTCGTTGCTTGCAACTTCGGCAACTTCATATCTTTCTATTCCGAATTGTTTCAGAATATTCAAAACAATTCCTTTCAAAAAATATATGTCGGAAAGGGCGGTTTTAGATTTCCAGTTTTCGGGAGCTAAATTGCCTGTAACATAAATTGCCAGATGCTCTGTTTCCTCAAAGCCGTCTTCTTTAGTGTGATAGCTTCTGCCCGATTCAAACAATTTCAAATCGGTATTTCTGCGGTTGTGATTGTAGGCAATAGTTTCCAAACCCGAAACCAATAAAGTAGTGCGCATTACATCAAGCTCGGCATTGGAACTTTTGAGAAGTTTTACGGCATTGCTGAAATCGAAACCGTATTCGGCATATTTATTATTCACCAAAGAATTGTTGAGCATTTCGTTGAAACCGTTACTTGCCAGATAGTTGGCAATGCGTTCTTTCCATGCTTCTTTATCTATAGTGGGCTTGTAAGCTAAACTCGATTTAAATTGTTCGGGAAACGGAATTTTATTGTAGCCGTAAATGCGCAGTATTTCTTCAATAACATCTACATCACGCTGTACATCGGCTTTAAACAAAGGAACTTCGAGTTGCAAGGCTTCATTGGTTTCGCTCACTACTTTGATTTCCAAATTCGCCAAAATCTGCTTCACTGTGTTTCTATCTATACTGAAACCGATTAGTGTATCTATTTTTTTGTATATCAACTGCACTTTATAAGGTTGCAGTTTTTCAGGATAAAAATCTACAATGCGTGAAGCAACGGCTGCACCTGCGATTTCCTGTAACAGGCCAACGACACGTTGCAAAGCAACAGTGGTAAAATTGGGGTCAACACCTTTTTCAAAACGCTGTGCCGAATCGGTTCTGAGATTTAAGCGATTGGCAGTTTTTCGTACCGATATAGGGTTGAAACACGCGCTTTCTAAAAATATTTCAGTAGTGGTTTCCGAAATGCCCGAATGTAAACCACCCATTACTCCTGCAATACACATCGGTTCGCTTTCGTTGCAAATTATCAGGTCGGTTACTGAAAGTTTTCTTTCAATATTATCTAACGTAAGAAAAGGTGTATTGTCGGCAACTGTTTTTACAATAATTTTTTTGCCTTTGATTTTTACGGCATCGAAAGCGTGTAGCGGCTGACCGTATTCCAGCAAAATGAAATTGGTAATATCTACTACATTATTAATGGGACGCAAACCTACATTGTTCAGATAGCTTTGCAGCCATTCGGGCGATGGTTTTACCTGAATATTTTTCAGCAAAATTCCTGAATAGCGCGGGCACAATTCGGCATTGTCAACCGTAACGGATATTTCGCTTTCGGCAGTTGTATCAATGTTTTTTAGTTCGGGGTATTTTAGTTTATAAGGTTTGTTTTTGCGAACGGTTAATGCTGCGGCTAAATCTCTGGCTACTCCAATATGACCTGTGGCATCAGAGCGGTTGGCGGTGAGACCTATTTCAAATATGTAATCAGATTGCACATTGTACAGGTCTTTTACATCTGCGCCTACTGCCGTGTTTTCAGGCAACACAATAATGCCGTCATGGCTTTCGCCCACGCCTATTTCGTCTTCGGCACAAATCATTCCGAACGATTCTACGCCTCTGATTTTCGCTTTTTTAATCTGAAATTTTTCTCCGCTTACAGGATATAATGTACTGCCGACAGTTGCCACCACCACTTTTTGCCCCGCAGTTACATTGGGCGCACCGCAAACAATCTGCAATGGCTCACCATTGGCTATATCTACTTTGGTAATTTTCAGTTTGTCGGCATCGGGGTGCTTTTCAGCATCTAAAACCAAACCGACTTTCAGCCCAATCATGCCACCGCCTTTACCCGAAATTTCTTCA
>CAYSGX010000122.1:768-4287 GCA_964430605.1 uncultured Chitinophagaceae bacterium | reverse complement strand
TTCAATGCCCTCTACCTCTAAGCCAATATCTGTCAATATTTCGGCAGTTTCTTCAACGGAAATATCTAAATCAATATAGTTTTTCAGCCAGTTGTAACTGATGCGCATTTCAATAAAAATTTGGGCAAAGATAAATTATACCGAGCGGAAAAACCCGAAACTGTTTAAAAAGGAAAGTATCATTCAAAAGAATGTCTTCCTTTATTTCTTTGCTAAATAATATCAAAAAAGCTAATGCGAAAATATTTTACATTTTTGTACCGATGCTGAAACGAATAATTCTATTTATTGCTCTTGTTCCGCTTATTGCATTTTCAGAAACAAGCTATGTTCCTGTTCAGCACAAAAGCCTGCTGCACAAAACATATACTCAACGTTCTGTTGAGCTTATACTTTATTATGAAAATTTTATCCGCGATTCCGATTCGGTAGCGATTTTCAGCGATATAGCCGCTATCAGAAAACTTGCCATTGAAAATGGCGATGATGCGTTGGTGCTTGAAACGGAACTGATGCAGGTGCATTATTTCTATTACCGTTATGACAGGTTTCCTGCGGAAATGGTAACCACCATGCTCGACAGCCTGAGAAAAACAGCCATCGAAAAAAAAATCGCATGGCTTGAAGCAAGGGTAGAGAATCTTTTGGGGTTGTATCATTATATGCTGCTCAACAATTATGAAATAGGATTGGAACATTTTGAAAAAATGCACGTGCTTCTTCAAAATCTCGCCCCCGAAGATTTTCCACAGAAACAAACCTGCATTTACCATATTGCCGATGCTTATTATAAGTTTGGCGAATACCGTAAAGCCATTACTTACCTGCTGGAAGCTATGGCGGCAAGTTCGGTTTACGACCGCTACCGCTATTATATCAACACGCTTAACACTACCGGGCTTTGCTATCAGCATCTCGACATGTTAAATTCTTCAGATTATTATTTCAACAAAACCCTGAAAAAGGCGCAGGCAGCGGGTGATACCGCATGGTTCGGCATTGCATCAGGCAATATCGGCTACAATCATTTTCTGCGGAAAGAATATGAACAGGCGATTCCGTTGTTTGAAAAGGACATCAGCATTGCCGAACAATACGGTGATTGGGGTTTAGCGGCAGGAAGTTTAATGCCTTTGGCTGCCATTAATCTTGAAAAGCATAACGTGTCATTGGCAGAAAACCAGTTGTTGCTCGCAAAAAAATACATTGAGCAGTCGGAGCAATATAAGCGGTTGGAAAAGTTGTATCCATTGCTGTCAAAATTATATGCAGCCAAAGGAAACGAATCGTTAACCGTTATGTATCTCGATTCGGCTTTGTTTGTAAAAGACAGCCTGGCGCGTAAATTCAACCTGCTGCAAATGGCGCGGGCAAAGCAGAAGGTAGAACTCGAACAGCATCAGCATGAAATACTTTTGCTTGAAGCGCAGAAAAAGCTGAAAACAACCGAGCGCAATTTTTTGATAGTTGTTGTATTATTACTGACGGTGGTAACGGTAATGATATACAGAAACCGTCAGCAAAAATATTTGCAAAAAAAACATGCCCTGCAACAAGCAGAAAAAGAGCTTGCCGATGCTACGCAGCAGTTGCGCGATTTCACCAATCATATTGTCGAAAAAAACAGGCAGATAGAAAACCTCAGTCGGCTTGCCGGTGTGGCAGGCAAAACCGCTTTGCAGGAATTGCAGCAAAGTACCATACTTACCGAAGCCGAATGGGAACATTTCAAAGAATTGTTTGAAAAGGTTCACATAGGTTTTTTAAAACGCATGAAGGAAAAGTTGCCCTCTGTTACCCCTGCCGAAATCCGGTTTATTGTTCTGCATAAATTGGGCTTATCTGTAAAAGAAATGGCTTCGGTTTTGGGCATAGGCGATGTTGCCGTGCGGATATGCCGCAGCCGCCTGCGCAAAAAACTCAACCTGCACGAAGAAGGCGAGTTGGAAAAGCTGATTGAAAGCATTTGAGCTGGAAAAACTGATTCATCCCGCTCGTTTAACGCATTTATTGAAACGTCAAAACTCTTTTTTTAGACGTTGAAAACCTTTTAAAGCAGGTAAATACCCTTTCATACGTTCCGTAACAATTTCTATATCAATGTTTTAGAATTTGTTACGTTTTTGTTACGCCTGAAATTTCCCGTTTTTAAGCTCTTTTTCTAAAAATTTACAAACTTTAAAAAATACCAAAAGTCATGAATAAAACAATCATCAATGCCTGCTTTGTTGCAGGATATTTCTTAGCTGCAAATTCGGTTCAGCTTCAGGCGCAGTCTGTTGAACGCTTTGTTATCGGCTCATCGGGCATAGACTTCTCCGGTTCCGGCATCAGCATGTCTTCAACCATTGGCGAAACGGTTATTACCACCGAAACTGCCGGAACCATAATCCTTACACAAGGCTTTCAGCAGCCCGATTCAGTAAATATCGTGAGCGTTCAGGCTATACATACCGCGCTTAATTACAAGCTCTATCCCAATCCAACCGAAAATATCTCGTGGCTGGAATTGAGCGCAGATAATCAGGTTGAAGTCAATCTGTCGCTTTATGACGTAGCGGGCAGGCAGGTTTTGCAGTCAAAAAATATTGTGCTGAAAGACAAGCATACCGAGCAATTAGATTTAAACCATATAGCGGCAGGGCAATATATGCTTGCCATTGAATGGAACGGCAAAAAAGCCATTACCCTGAATATTCAGAAAATACAATAAATACTTTTTTGAATTATAAAGAAAATGAACCATTAAGAAATAAAGATAATTAAGCCGCAATAGCCTTAATACCGCTTAATTTTTAATGGTTAAAAAATAAAAAATTATTCAAAAACACTAAAACCATAACAACTATGAAAAACTTAATTCACTTTCTAATTATTTTGGCGTTAATGCTGATTACCTTCAGCTTAGAGATTTTCGCACAGGCGCCACAGGCATTAAGCTACCAAACCATTGTGCGCGATACAGACGGAGAGCCGATTCCTAACCGTAATCTAAGTATTATATTCAGAATAGTGCAAGGTAATATTAATGGAACCGAAGTGTATGCCGAACAGCAAAAACCTGTTACTAATGAATTTGGACTAATGACGGCACAAATAGGCAAGGGGTTGCCGCTCGCAGGATTATTTAATGCAATTGACTGGTCGGACAGTCCTTATTTCATAAAAATAGAGATTGATGTAAACGGAGGAAGCAACTATATTCAGGCAGGCGGTTCAGAATTAATCAGCGTTCCTTATGCTCTTTATGCCGAAAGGTCCGCAACAGCCGATAATACCGATGATGCCGATGCCGACCCCGCCAACGAATTGCAGAATCTTTCTTTAAGCGGAAATAATCTTTCGCTTTCGCAAAGCGGGGGAACGGTGAATCTTACACCTTACTTAGATAATACTGATGAGCAAACCCTTTCTTTTAATAGCGGAACGGGCGAATTATCAATAAGCGGAGGCAACACCATCACATTGCCCGCCACATCAGGCGGTGATAACTGGGGCAGCCAGACCGTTGTTACCGAT
>CAYSGX010000122.1:0-758 GCA_964430605.1 uncultured Chitinophagaceae bacterium | reverse complement strand
CAGGCAACGGCACATCGGGCAATCCGCTTTCGGTAAACGG
This sequence comes from uncultured Chitinophagaceae bacterium, assembly GCA_964430605.1. Lineage (GTDB taxonomy): Bacteria > Bacteroidota > Bacteroidia > Chitinophagales > CAIOSU01 > CAYSGX01. Next base: position 718 of record CAYSGX010000122.1, on the reverse strand, counting down.
AATATTAACCGACAGTCAAACATTAAGCATCAGCGGAAACGATTTAACCATTTCAGGCGGAAACACCGTTACGCTTCCCGCAGGGGGCGGTGGGTTCAGTGGCGATTATAACGATTTGACAAATGCCCCTGCCAACCTCAGCGACTTCAACAACGATGCAGGTTTTATTACCAATGCCGATGATGCCGATGCCGACCCTGCCAACGAATTGCAAAATCTATCTTTAGCAGGAAATGATTTAAGCATTTCGGGAGGCAATACTATTACATTACCCGGTTCGGTGAATACCGATGAGCAAACTCTTTCTTACGACAACGGAACAGGCGAACTGACGATTAGCGGGGGTAATACCATTACATTACCCACAACATCAGGCGGTGATAACTGGGGCAGCCAGACCGTAGCTACCGATGCTACCATAACAGGCAACGGCACATCGGGCAGCCCGCTTTCGGTAAACGGAATATTAACCGACAATCAAACGCTTTCTTTAAATGGAAACGATTTAAGTATTTCAAACGGAAATAGTATTACTCTACCCGCAGGATTCAGTGGCAATTATAACGACCTGACCAACACTCCAACTAACCTTAGCGATTTTAATAATGATGCAGGTTTTATTACCAATGCCAATGATGCTGATGCCGACCCCGCTAATGAATTACAAACCCTTTCGCTAAACGGAAATGATTTAACCATTTCAGGCGGAAACACCGTT
>CAYSGX010000121.1:0-8269 GCA_964430605.1 uncultured Chitinophagaceae bacterium | reverse complement strand
ATGTTAAGTTAAAGGCGTTTACCCTTCAGGAATTGCTGGTTGTTTTAATTATTATAGGAATATTAACCTTGTTAGTACTGCCTAATTTATTACCGTTAATTACCAAAGCCAAAAGTACCGAAGCGCAACTGCAATTGAAGCATGTATATACACTTCAGAAAAGCTATTTCTACACTTATTCAAAATACAGCGATGATTTACAGGCAATAGGTTTTGAGCAGGAAAAATTAGTAACGCAAGGCGGAAGCGCCAATTATGTTATAGATATTGTTCAGGCAAGTAACAGCGCATTTGCGGCTCGTGCTACCGCTGTAACTGATTTTGATAGTGACGGAACATTCAATGTGTGGGAGGTTGACCATGAAAATAATTTAAGAGAAGTTACGCCTGATTAATGGAAATATTTTTTCTTTTTTCAATACTGTCTATGTTGCTGCTAATTACATTTCAGGATTTTCGTGAGCGTAGTATTTCTGCATGGATACTACCGCTTTTGTTCATTGCTTCGGCAGCCTATTTTATTCTTAAATATAGCTGGCAGCAAACGCTTGAAAATTTCATCATTAATTTCCTTATACTTTCTTTTCAACTGTTGTTGCTAAACATATTCTTTTCTGTAAAACAAAAGCAATGGGTATTCCTGCCCGATAACTTATTAGGCTGGGGCGATATTTTGTTTCTGCCCATTGTTTGTGTTTTCTTTTCGCCACTAAACATGCTTATATACTATGTTGTCAGCTTAATGCTTATCTGCCTGGTATTCGCATTAATTAGAATCATTTTTTCGCCAAGAGAAAATACTGTTCCGCTTGCGGGCGGATTGTCGTTAATACTTGCTGTTTTTCTGGCAGTAAATGAGCGCTGTATAAAAATTGATAATTATTCCGATGATGCATTGTTAAGATTGTTTATCCCGTACTGATTCATGGAGCAGATTATTACAGTTAAAACCGAAATACTACAACTGCTCACTCCTGAGCAGGCGTGGCACTACCGTATTGTTCCCAAAGAACAGGTAAATGGCAGTGTTTATTTCTATACAGATAATGAAGTTGACGACAATATAAAAGATGAGTTGGAATTGATTTTTAGCAAAGAAATTTTTCTTGAAAAGACAGATACCGCTACACTGCAACGCACGCTTGGTAAGTATTACAGAAAGCAGCAGATAGCCGATAAAGAAAGCGAACAAATAGATTTTACCAAATCGGAAGAAGATTTTTTAGTGAAACTGATTAAAGAAGCAAAGCAGGCAGGGAGCAGCGATATACATATAGAACCTTATGAAAACCGTAACAGGGTTAGAATGCGTATTGACGGTATGCTGATAGAGCGATACCTGATAAACAAAACTGATTATCCTGCTTTGGTAAATAAAATTAAAATCAAAGCTAATCTTGATATTTCAGAAAAGCGTTTACCGCAAGACGGTAGAATTTATTTTGAAAACAGGAACGAGAAATTTGATATTAGAGTATCAGTGTTACCCACGCTATATGGCGAAAAAATTGTGCTTCGTTTACTGATGAATGATGCCTCTAAGATTGACATAAATCTGGTTGGGTTTGAAAAAGAAGATTTAGCAAATTATCTGGAAGGCGTTAAAAAACCGCATGGTATTGTGCTTATCAGCGGACCTACAGGCTCGGGAAAAACGACTACTTTATATGCAACACTTAAATTGTTGAATAAAGAAACAAGCAATATTTTAACTGTTGAAGACCCTGTAGAATATACTTTAGAAGGAATCAATCAGGTACAGGTCAAAGACAGTATTGGCTTTTCATTTGCCAAAGCGCTTAGAACCTTTCTTCGCCAAGATCCGGATATTATTATGGTGGGTGAAATACGAGATGCTGAAACCGCTTCAATAGCCATACGTGCCGCATTAACAGGACATTTGGTGTTATCCACCATACATACTAATTCGGCATGGGGCAGCGTGTCAAGGTTGTTAGATATGGGAATACCGCCTTTTCTTTTGGCAAGCACATTAAATACAACAGCAGCACAAAGGCTCATTAGAATTTTATGTGCTGCCTGTAAGGCAGAAGAACCTTTTGATAGTAGCCTGTTGCCCAAAGGATTTAAACCTCATTTACCAATAGAACAACATTACAAAGCTGTTGGCTGTGAACATTGTCATTATACAGGGTATAAGGGTAGAAAAGCAATTTTTGAAGTAATACCTGTTGATTATGACCTTGCCAATTCAATTAAGAATGCAGAAATCAATATTGACGAGCATTTAAAACAAAGAAAAATTAATACGCTTAAAGCAAATGCATTTGAGTTATTCGTCAAACATTTAACTTCTTTAGAAGAAGTATATCCAATATTAGCAAACCAATGACAAACCAAACAATAAAGTCTTTAATGATTGGGATAATATTTGTGCCATTAATATTATTACTCAATTCTTTCAAAATACAGGCACAAGATAATGCCCGGCTTTCGGAACTAAGAAGTACCCTTCAATATCTTGCAGATAGCAACGATGTAAAAGGATTAAATGAAAGCATTTCTGCCTCTGTATCAGGGGTTAGCATTATAGATTTTATAAGGGGGTTTGCCATTTCCAACAACCTGAATATAAGTGTTGATCCTTCTTTAAATATAAAGGTTACAGTAAATTTCGTTGAAGAGCCGATTATTAATATCCTGCTTTTTTTATGCAAGCAATACAGTCTTGAAATAAATTTTACAGGCACAATAATGTATGTAAGACAGTATATTGCGCCAATTCCTGTGGTACTGCCGAAAGCACCTGTAAACGTGAGCTACGATTCATTAAATAATCATTTGTCAATGGATTTGCGGGGAGATACATTGCTTGTTGTAGTAAAAAGAATTGTGGAACTGTCAGGGAAAAATATTATTCTCTCTCCGGCAGTTAATAATAAAGTTGTTACAGCATTTTTAAAAGATATGCCTTTCGATAAGGCTTTGGAGCAATTAGCTTTTGCTAATGATTTAGAGAAAGAAATAGTGGATAGTAATGTTTATGTATTAAGTAAAGCTCCTGAAAAGCAAAGCGCTGAAAGTAAACTTCAGCAAAACAAAAAAAATATTAAAGGTATTCCTGAAGCGAGTGCGGATTTTGCTTTAAATATAGAAACAGATGTAAACGGTTTTAAAACAGTTTCTCTGAAGGCTATTAATACTCCTACAGCCGGCTTGATTAAGTTAATCTGTCAGGAATTAAATCTTAACTACTTCATATTTTCAGAACCACAAGGAAATGCTATCGTTAAGGTCGAGAGAATAAGTGTAGATAGTTTGTTTAACTATATATTCAAGGGCACTGACTATAATCATAAAAATGCGAATAATGTGTACTTATTCGGAACACGTGCACAGGAAGGATTTACAAATTCAAAATTTATTCAGCTACAATACCGTTCGGTAAATACTGTAATGGAAAATATTCCGGCAGAGTTAAAGAAAGGAGTTGAAGTGAAGACTTTCACTGAATTAAACAGCTTGATTTTAAACGGACCGGAAATTAAGCTCGCTGAAATAGAAAGGTTTATTCGCGATATTGATAAAGTAGTACCTGTAGTGATGATTGAAGTGATGATTGTAGATGTAAACTCAAGCAGAACTGATAAGGCAGGTATCTCAATGGGATTATCAGATACACCCATAGAAACAGGCGGGACTATATTACCGGGCGTTGATTTAACCTTCGGGTCAGGTTCAATAAACAAGATTTTAGATTTGTTCAGCGGAACGGGATTAGCCAATATTGGCAAAGTAACGCCTAATTTTTATGTGAGCATTAAAGCCCTCGAAGAGCAAGGATATTTAAGTGTGCGCTCTACGCCAAGACTTTCAACGCTTAACGGGCATGAAGCTACTCTGAGTATTGGAAGAACTGATTACTATGTTGAGCAAACTAATAATATCATCGGCACACAAAATCCTCAAACAGTAGTTACTACAGTGTTTAAACCAATCAAAGCAGATTTTTCTTTAAAGATAAATCCGATAGTTTCGGGAGAAGACCATATTACTTTAGATATTACAGTAAGTCAATCGGTATTTACATCAAGAATTTCGCCTAATGCCCCTCCAGGTTCATCTAATCGTGAATTCAAATCAATGATAAGGGTTAAGAGCGATGAAATGATTATGCTTGGAGGGTTGGAAGAATCGGAAACAGGTAATTCAGGAACAGGAATACCGTTGTTAAGCAGAATACCGGTATTGAAATGGTTTTTCAGTACACGGGAAAAAACCAAGAAGAAAACCAAGCTGAATATTTTCATCAAGCCTATCATTATTTATTAAATGAAATTCTTTAATTCAATATTGCAAAAGTTCAAATTGCCAAATGAATGGTGGTCTTTGAATATAGAATTTTCGGGTGCCGATTCCGGAAATCTTTATGCAGTTTGCTTAAAGAAAAATAAAGATAATGTGCTTATTACCGATAAAATTTCAACAACATATAATGCTGACAGTATTAAAAATATAGCATTCAATACAAATCCTGTTTGTATTACGCTGAATGGAAAAGGAATATTGCATAAAAAAATTACTGTAGCTGAAAATGATGATGACGAATATATTCTGAATCAGCTATTACCGGGGGCAAACATTAAAGATTTTTATTTGCAAAAAGTTGTTGCCCATAACAATACGCTTTTTGTTTCGGCAGTAAGAAAACAAACGGTTGATAAAGTTCTGGAACTATTTCAGGCTGACGGTAAAAATATAATTCAGTTGACATTAGGTCCTTTTCAAGTAGGATGTTTGCTGCCTTTTTTACAGCTTGGCGAAGATACTGTTACTATACATGCTGCTAATCATAAAATAGATTATGCAAACAATATTATCAGCCACTATTCAAAAACAGAAGATCCTTTTATTGGTACTTATACGATAGGTAGTGAAACGATAGCATCTGAATATTTAATTCCTTTTGCATCAGGTATGGCAATTTTATTAGATAGTCAAACATCTGACGAAATTGATTTCGTAACTGAAAATACAGCGGAACAATATCAGAAGAACATTTTCAATTTTTCGTTAAAAGCTATACTATCATTTGTGTTTGTACTACTCTTAATTAATTTTCTTTTTTTCAATCAGTTATATAAGAAAAACACAAGGTTAAAAGTTGCTGTAACAACTAATATTCAGGGAGCCGACCGATTAAAGCAATTAAAAGATGACGTTTCAAAAAAGGAACTGTTTTTAAAGCAGGCAGGGTGGTTTGAAGCATCTAAAACATCATTTTATGCCGACAGGATAATCGCTCTTATGCCGCAAGAATTAAAGCTCAGAGAACTATCAGTTTATCCACCGGATAAGGAAAAGAACAAAATAGCACAAAATGAAATAAATTTTCAGAACAAGAGAATATTTATCAAAGGAATTACACAAAAAAGCAGCATAGTTAATTTGTGGATAGATTCATTGAAAACCTTAGAATGGGCAAATGAAGTTAAAATAGAGAATTATTATTTAGATAATCAAAACGGTTTCGGCATTTTTGAAGTGTCTGTTTTTACAAAATAATCTTTATGATGCTTAAAAATATTTCATACAGGAAAAAGAATAAATTATTGTTCGTTGCAACAATACTCATTCTGCTTATAGTCTATTTTCAGGCAATTCATAAAACTGTTGCTCTATATGCAGAAAATAATTTTTTGGAAGAACAATCTGAAATAGCGAAGAATGCTCCACAAGCCATACGGCAGCTTGAAAAGCAGCTTGCACAGTTAGATGCACGATTAGGAACGAAAAAAAATAATGTAACTGACAATAGAGAATATGTACTCAATAAACTTTCAGAATATTGTCAAAACTATTCTTTACAACTTTCGAGCTATCCTCAATCTATTTTTAATGAGTCGAATGAGTATGTAATTGAATCGAAAAAAATAGAAGTTACAGGCAACTTTAAAAATATTACAAAGCTGGTTTATGCTATTGAATCAGAACTTCAGTTAGGAAGAGTAGCATCGCTTCAGTATTTATTAAAGAAAGATAATGCCACAAAAAAAGATATGCTCGTTGCCAAAATAATAGTTCAGAATATTAAATACAATAAATCATGAGCAGCATAATAAAATATCTTACCGTAGCGGTCTTCTTTATTGGAATAGCTTCTTGCGAAAAAATTTTCGAGGAAGATATTGAAAAGCAAAAGGTTATTATTATTTCTCCAGCAGATAGTGCCTTAATATCAGGGCAAAGTGTTACATTCTGGTGGGAGGAAATAGAAGGCGCTACCCAGTATGAATTACAAGTGGTATCACCCGGGTTTAACAATGCAACCCAGCTATTGTTAGATACTCTTTTAGATATCAATAAATGTTTGTTTAATTTTAATAATTCAGGTGCTTATGAATGTCGTGTGAGGGCATTAAATGGTGCTTACAGAACAGCTTATACAATACATAGCTTTACCTTAGACAGTAGCTCTAATTTAAGCGCGCAAGCATTAAGCATATTATCTCCTGATGATAATTTGTTTACTAAAGAAATCCGAATTACGTTTGAATGGCTGCCGTTATTAGCAGCCGATGATTACAGGTTTGAAATTGCATCTCCTGACTTTAATGGAAACACAATTTTAGATGTCAATTTAAATCAAACTTCTTTTGCTTATACTTTAGACGAAGGCACATACTCATGGAGGGTTCGTGCGCAAAATAGTTCGAGCAATACATCATACGTTACCCGTTCATTAACTATAGATTTAACGCCACCCACAGTGCCTTCTTTACTTAGCCCCGAGGATAATGCGGTAATTCCTTCAGATACAGCTATACTTACATGGTCAAGTGCAACAGATATAGCCTTTGACAGCGTGTTTATATATCAGGATTCGCTTGCCTTATTGCCTGTGGTGATGAATAGAAGCGTTACCCGTAATTACAGCTTTGGCGGTGTACAAGGCGAAGATTACTTCTGGCGTGTTAAATCGGTTGATAATGCGAATAATACAAGCCCGTTTAGTTTGATTAGGAAATTTACTTTTCAATAATAATGAAAAATAAAAAAGCCATATATTTTTTGTTGCCAACCACAATTTTGGTATGGGCTTATGTTGTTTATTCAGTATTTGATTTTAACAATCCTCAATCTTCATCAGGCAAAAAATCAGAAAAGGTCTTATCTGATGAGCCGTTTAATTCAACCCTTACAGATACCTTTTCCCTGTTGCTTAACTATAACGACCCATTTCTTAAAGAATATAAACCTCAAAGAATTAGCGTCAATAAAAACAGTACGGGTGTTAAACCCAAAACTGTTGCCCCTGTGGTTGTAAAGGTAAATGATTCAGAAAAATGGCCTGCTATTGTTTTTAGTGGAAAAATATCTTCTAATAAAGATGATAAACAACTATGTATAATGAAGGTAGATGGTACTGATTATATTGTAGCTAAAGGTCAACAAGCAGGAGAAGTAAGTGTCATAGATGTCTATAATGATTCAGTGCTTGTAGCATACAAAGGAAATAAAAAGACTTTTTTAAAGAATAAATAAAACTACATGAAACACGTATTGTTTATTTTTTTACTTTTCATATACATGGGTAATGTAATTGCGCAGAATCCCAAAAAGAAGAAAAAAGCAAAAGACACAAGGGAGGTGGTAATGTATTTAGGAGAGGTAATGATAAAAGCCAATGTACTTGAACAGAATTTAGCATTAAAAATTGATGATAAGCTGAAATATGCCTGGTATAAAAACAACATGATATTGAGTACAAAAGGCGGGTATGACGGTAGGCTGTTACACGGTGTCTATACTGAATATCATCCAAACAGAAACTTGAGCAAAAAAGGACAGTATGATAAGGGATTGCATGTAGGCAGGTGGAAAGAATGGTATGGAAATGGCGAGATTAAGTTAATCTGTCATTGGAAAAGAGGGCAGAAGCACGGTAAATTTATTGAGTTCAATAATGAGGGTATAAAAACCAATCAAGGCACTTATAGAAGTGGTGAGCAAAGATTGCCAAAAGCAGTCAAACCTAAAGTTGAAGAAAGTAAAAAAATAAAACAACCCAAAACTAACAGCACAAAAGCAGTTGATAAGAAAAAGAACTCTAATAAAAACGCAACTCAAAAAGCCGAACCCAAATCTGGTAAACGAGATGAAAAGAAAAAGTAGACCCGAAAATTAAAAGCCAATAGTCAGAATATAATTGCCTAACTATTTCTTAATCCGCTTCATTGATTTGACAATAGCGTCCATTACCTGTTGGTTTTGATTTGCATGTAGAAGTTACGCCACTGCCTACCAA
>CAYSGX010000120.1:7402-8408 GCA_964430605.1 uncultured Chitinophagaceae bacterium | reverse complement strand
GGCATTGATGTAAAAATGCGGATGTTCTAAATCACAAGTAGTGTATTTGGCACGATAGCCATACCACTCGTCTTCGCTGTTTCTTTTCACCGCTTCAGCGTGCATATAACCATCGCCTTCTTTGGTTCTTACCTGAAACACTTTACCTTTTTGTGTGGTAAAGTTGTAGGTCATTTTCTTGGCTTTATATTCGGTGCCTTCGTCTTTAAATACCACATCATCAATAGTATTGCCCAATGAATCTTTGTCGGTTTCGGCAGTAACGGTGTTGGTAGTCCAGTCTAATTCTACCCAATAGCCTTCCAAATCTATTTTATCATATTGCAATGCCGCATCGCCAAATAAATATACTTTGCTGTTGGCAATATCGTAAATCATAGAATCGCGCGCCTTGTAATTAACAGGAAAGCTGAGTGTATCTCTCGAAAAAGCAATTACAGAATCGGCTTCAACTACAATACCATCGTTTATGGCCGTTTCAATATTTAATGAATCTGAAATAAGTGTGGTGTCTTGTGCGGCAACCGCGTTTGAATCGGTATTCAACACATTTATTTTCAACCGTTTTTTATCAAGGGGTTGTGGTTCATTAGCTTCCTGGCTTTGTTTTTGAGCATATAGCACAAAAGAACCAACAAGTAACAATAACGTGAGGATAAACGACCGATTGTTCAACGGTATTTTGAATTATTTTAGCAAAAATTATACGTCTTATCAATAACGAAGCCAAAAATAACATTTTATTCAGCGCATTTTTTCCGCTTATCAACGTCTTAATATGGCTTTGGGCATTTACAATACAGCCTGTTCAGGCTAAGAATTTTCCAGTCGATCAATATAAAATAAAAACCGTGGTTATAGATGCCGGGCATGGCGGTAAAGACCCCGGGGCAATAGGTTATTCTAAATCGTATGAGAAGAATATTGTTTTGGCTGTAAGCCTGAAACTGGGCGCGCTTATTCAGAAGCATTTCCCTGATATAAAAGTGGTTTACACCCGCGATAA
>CAYSGX010000120.1:1295-7373 GCA_964430605.1 uncultured Chitinophagaceae bacterium | reverse complement strand
GCCATTGCCAATAAAGCCAATGCCGACCTTTTTATTTCTATTCACTGTAATGCCAATACCGATAGAAACGCCTATGGCAGTGAAACCTATTGTTTGGGGCTGCATCGCTCGGAAGCTAACCTTGAAGTAGCGAAACGGGAAAACTCGGTAATTTTATTAGAAGACAACTACGTAGAAAAATATGATGGTTTCGACCCTAATGCCCCTGAAGCACATATTATTTTTTCGTTGTTTCAATATGCTTTTATAAACCAGAGTGTTTCGTTTGCTTCTAAAATAGAACAGCAAATGGAAACTACCGCCAATCGTAAAAGTCGCGGAGTAAAGCAAGCCGGATTTTTGGTGCTTTACAAAACCACTATGCCGGGAGTTTTAATTGAACTGGGTTTTATCAGCAATAAAAACGATGAGGCGTTTTTAACTTCCGCTGCCGGGCAAGACGCTACAGCACATGGCCTTTTAAATGCTTTTGCCAATTACAAAAAAGAAATTCAGGGCGATAAAGAAACCTTTAATATTCAGCCTGAAAAAAATACACCTGCACCTGTAGTTATTGAGAAAAAAGATACCGTTAAGCCTGCTGAAACAAAAACAACTGTAACCACAACAAAAGCGCCTGAAAAGGTTGTGCCCGTTGAAGTAAAAGAAACTCAGCCAATTGTTTCAGAAAAAACCATACCTGAAAAAACGGTAGTGAAACCTGTTAATACTGATACCTTGCCGCCTGCCGGTGAAAAGATTCCTGATGATAATACTATTGCGCCAAATTATATTTTCAAGGTACAGTTCGCTGCTTCAAAAGTAAAACTACCTGCCGATGAGCCACGCTTAAAAAAGGTATTGGAATATGAAATTGAAAAAGCCGATAACGGTTACCTGCGTTACCTGTCGGGTAAATTTATCTCGCTAAAAACAGCAGAATCGCAAAGAGATATTCTGAAACAAATTGGCTTTCCTGACGCTTTTATTGTGCCTTATGAAAATGGCACAAAGCGCATTACACTGAAAGAATACTTAGAAAAACAGTAATCGTTAGGGCTTTATAATTTGTCTGCCCGCCAAAGTAATACCATCGGCAATAAATCTTACAAAGTAATTTCCCTGCGAATATTCATTTAATGGTATAACAATAGTTTCTTTGTTAACGGGAATAAATGTGTTTAATAATTTGCCATCTACAGTGTATAATTCAATACTTAAATTTTGTTTTTCAGAAGTTGAAAAACTTACATAAACCAATTCGCTGGCAGGGTTAGGGTACAGTTGAATATTAATTTTGTTTATCACGCTATTAATTTCAACACCCCCGATAGCATCATTGTCAATGCTCCACGAAACAGCATGAAGATGAATATTTTCATGATTATCAATACGCAACATTGAGGTAGTGTCTTCAATGAAAACTGTAAGGTTATTCATCCCGACATTCAAATCGCTGCTATGTATTAATACTGAATCAATATTCTTAGCAAATTTCTGATTATTTAAAAACCATTCGGTTTTAAGTGTATTGGGTAGTGGCTTTATCAATTCTAATTGAAAAGTTACCGGGAAAGTTGTTGCAGAAACCAATGTGTTTTGTGGAGAGTATGTTTCAACGGCACTCACTAATGAGTGAATCTTTTCTATAGTCCCTTCAATGCACACTGCACAAAACGAACTGCCTAAATTTCTCATTTTACAGTCTTGATGAGGCCTGTACCACTGTGCCGAATTGCCACCGCAACAATGCTGATATATGCCTATTGCGTTGCTTCCATACCAGTTTTTCCATTTCACACTTGCGGGGTTAGTTTCTTGTGTCATGTTAATCGCCTCGGCAGCGTAAACATCACCGGGGTAATATTCATCTTTCAGATTAGCAAAAGAATGCCCTATTTCATGTATAGCTATTTCGTTTGAGGTTGCATGTAACGATGCAAGCGGGAACTGGCCTCCGCTACCACCATAATAGGGGCTGTTTACCAACATGATTACCTGGTCATAAGCCGGAAAATTATTGGCCAAAACATTGGCAATTGCAGTAGTATTTGTAGCCACCAGCAACCTGTGAATATTATACTGGTCAAATGCAGAGCCGAAATAATTATCGACTGAAATTACCGGGTGTTCAGGTTCGGAAACATCGGTTGCTGTTCCCGGGTGGCTTGCCCCGCTTTCATTAGAGGGCACTTTAATAATAAAGACGTTGAAATAATTTCTATAATTAGAATAAGGTGCTTGAGAGAAGAAATCGGCAGTAAAATTATTTGCATCTGCTGAAAATTGAGGAAGCTCATGCAATTGATATCCATCGCCAAGTATCACAAGATTTATATGGCTGTTAATGTCTCCACTAAATTGAATAGTATCGACATCAAAAACCTGAGATGAAGCTGAAAGCTTTATTGAAATGAGAAAAAGAAAAAACAAAAATTTTCTCATAATTATTTGATTTTAGTAGTCAATAAATGAATGTTTTCAGCAGCATTTCCCGATACTTCTTTAATCTGAATAAAATAGGTTTCGGGTACTAATTGCATTCTTACAGAAAATTCAGCGCTGTCAAGTTCCACATGCTTTCGTTGCAATTGCCCTGAATCATTGATAAACTCAAAATCTTTAGACAATGGATTGGGAATGTAAATGCTTGAGAGTACACTGTCGTTTTTATCTAACTGTGAACATATAATGTTTTCTGAAAAATAAGAATTGTCAGAGATATTTGCGTTTTTAAATTTTCCTTCTGAAATTATGTTGTTAATTAATCTTACTTCTTTGCTGCCATCGGGCAATCTTTTTAGAGCATAGTTTAAGAAGATAATTTTTGGTGCAGCAATGGTTATGGTTGCTGTGTTAGCATTAGTAGCAACCGATTCATTGGTTTTACAACACCAGATATTGGGCAAAAAAAGAAAAACTAATAAAATGTGTACGAAGAATTTCATGACATTATGATAGTTCAAAATTAGTATGTAGTTCCTGAAAATAAAATCATTTTAGGGATACTCTGAAAATGCACTGAAAACACAGGTATGGATTGTCGTGCCTGTTTACCCTGCTGGATATGAAATTATCCAACAAGGTGAATGTGCCGGTAGCCATCACAAAAATGTTAACACTTAAATTTTTTCCTTTTAATGAATTAGTTATTTTTACCCAACTTATAAAACCGCAAAACATTGAAACTATCAGATGAATTTAAGGTAGGCGTGCTGGCAACCTTTGCCTTGCTTACACTTGTTTTAGGATATACCTTTTTAAAAGGCAATAATCCTTTTCAGGGAAGCCAGTCTTTTTATGTAGTATATCCTAAAACCAGTGGGCTAAGCACATCTGACCCTGTAACCATAAACGGCTATAAGGTTGGTAAGGTAAAGGCTATTCAAATGATGCCCAATATCAGAGATGGCTTCATTACCGAATTGCAATTAGATAAAAACATTAAAATTCCTGTTAATTCATTGGCTACCATTATAAACATAGATTTGTTGGGCGCAAAAGGTGTAGCGATTTCTTTAGGAGAAGAAAATGAATTTATTCAATCGGGCGATACATTAAGATCAAGTGTACAATTAAGTTTGTCAGAAGAAGTAAAACTGGAAGTATTGCCTGTGAAAGAAAAAGCGACTGAGTTGATGGAATCTTTAGATTCATTGATTACAGTGATAAAAGTAATTCTGAATAAAGGGCAAATAGAAAGCAGCATGAACAGCGTGCAAAAGGCACTGGATGAATTTGCATTGGTAGGTAAAAACCTGAATGAAATAGTTACTGCCGAAGCCGCAAGCATTCATGAAATTCTGAAAAATGTAGATGCCATTACCAAAAACCTGAAAGGCAATGATGAAAACATCACCAAGCTTTTAACCAATATGGGTTCGTTAACCGATTCGTTAAACAAAGCTGAATTGCCACTGTTGGTAAGTAATCTGAATGGCACATTAAGCGAGTTGAAAAAAACGCTGGAAACCATTAACAAAGGCGAAGGCACGGCAGGCTTAATCATTAACGAAAGAGAAACTTATGATTTAATTAATAAAACCATTGCCGACTTAGATAAAGTGTTTTTAGACCTGAAAGAAAACCCTAAACGCTATGTATCTTTTTCTGTGTTTGGCAAAAATCCTGATAAGAAAAAATAGCGCTTAGGTTTTTAATATTTTACTTACCACTACAGCAGCATACTTTTATACAGCATGAAAAATATTTTCAGCATACATTTTTTATCTGTTAAAACTGTTGCGCTGAAAATATTGAGAACCAATACTGTTTTATCCATTCTTTTTATACTTCAGTTTTCTGTTGTGCCAGATATTTCGGCACAGGAAAAAAAAGAAATTAAAATACTGGCTGCCGATGAATTAAAAATGGCAAGAGTAGGTAACCAAAATGCCAAGATGCTGAAAGGCGGTGTGAAACTGCAACAAGATGATGTAATACTCGATTGCGACAGCGCTTTGTTTTATAACGATATTAATGCGGTAGATGCTTTCGGCAATGTACACATCAATCAAAAAGAAACCAATATTTATTCCGATTCGCTGAAATATAATGGCGATACAAAAATATCTATACTGTATGGTAATGTTTTGCTGAAAAATCCGCAGATGGAATTAACCACCGATAAGCTCACCTACTATATGGATGAAAAGAAAGGTGTTTATACCACAGGTGGTAAAATTGTTAACTCTGAAAAAACATTGACCAGCCAGATAGGATATTATTTTCCCGAAACCAACATGGCCTACTTTAGAAATAATGTGAAGTTGGTAAGCCCCGAATATTCTTTAGAAGCCGATACGTTAAACTTTAATACCACTACTGAAATATCTTATTTCATAGGGCCTACAAAAATTATAAATAAAGAAAACACCATTACCTGCGAGGAAGGTTTTTTCGACCCGAAAAACGACTACTCAGAATTTGGCGAAAACACGGTGATGTATAACAAAGAACAAATTCTTAAAACCGACAGCCTGCAATACAACAGCAAAACGGGTAGCGGCAAAACTTATAAATATTTCAACTGGGCCGATACTACTTCAAATATAATTTTAGAAGGCACCCAAGCCGATTTTTACAATCAGGGTAATAATATGGTGGCTACCGACAACCCCACGCTTATTTACATTATAGATAACGACTCGCTGTTCATTACCGGTGATACGCTGAAATCTGTTACCGATACGGCTACCAATATTTCTACTTTTTATTGCCACTATAAAGTGAAGTTTTACAAAAGCAATTTGCAAGGCAAGTGCGACTCGCTGTATTTCAGCTACGAAGATTCTATTATAAGAATGTTTGTTGACCCGGTGATATGGAGCGATGAGAACCAGCTTTCGGGCGATACGATTTACCTGTATATGAAAAACCAGAAGATAGACATGTTTGAGATGTTTGAAAATGGTTTTATGATTAATCAACTGCGGGGCGAATATTTTAATCAGGTAAAAGGTAAAAAAATTACCGGGTATTTTATTGAAGATGAGCTGGATAGAATGAACGTAAACGCTAATGCCGAAAGCGTGTATTATGCCGAAGATGCTCAAAAAGCATTAATAGGCGCTAATAAAGCCGTGGGTAGCGAAATGAATATTTATATGCTGAAAAAGGAAGTAAATAAAATAATTTTCTATCAACAACCCGAAGCCACCTTCTACCCTATTCAGAAAATATCGCCACAAGAAATGATGCTCAAAAACTTTAACTGGCAACCGCAACACCGCCCGTTAAGTAAAGAAGATATTTTTAAAAAGGCAGAAACAGAATGACGCTGATGCCGCAGATTTTTATGATGCTCACTAATTTCTGTTCGAAACCTTGAATTTGCGCTCTTGTAACGGGTTAAAACCCACTGCTTTTTTTTGACAAAATGACTTTTTCTTTTAAAAGCGGACTAAAGTCCGCAAAGAAAAGGCTCGAATTTTCATGTTTCGAACACTTGTAATTTATAATCGTAACTATCAGTACTTTCTGCGTTCAATAAACAAACTGTCATAATTTGTAAATTCAACTACTTCACCAAATACATACTTTCTTTTACAATTCTCACCGCTTCGGCAGCCGTAGGTAAAAATGCTTCTACCAAAGTGG
>CAYSGX010000120.1:0-1285 GCA_964430605.1 uncultured Chitinophagaceae bacterium | reverse complement strand
CTTCTGATGGGTGCATCTAAATAATCGAACGCATCTTTTTGTACTTTGTAAGATATCTCGGTAGAAACGTTACCAAAAGGCCAGGCCTCTTCAATAATGAGCAAACGGTTAGTTTTCTTTACCGATTCGATAATGGTATCGTAATCGAGTGGACGAATGGTTCTTAAATCAATTACTTCGGCTTCAATACCTTCTTCTGCCAATAATTCAGCAGCTTTTAAAGCTACTTTCATCATTTTATTAAAGCTTACAATAGTTACATCGCTGCCTGCCCTTTTTATATCGGCTTTGCCAATAGGAATCAGGTATTCTTCTTCGGGAACATTGCCCATATCGCTATACATAACTTCCGATTCAAAAAAGCAAACAGGGTCGTTATCTCTAATGGCCGATTTCAGCAAACCTTTAGCATCGTAGGGAGTAGAAACCGATACTACTTTCAATCCCGGCACATTAGCCATCCAGCTTTCAAAAGCCTGCGAATGCTGCGCGCCCAACTGTCCTGCCGAACCCGAAGGCCCTCTGAAAACTATTGGTACAGGAAATTGTCCGGCACTCATGGCATACATTTTAGCGGCATGGTTCACAATTTGGTCGAATGCCAGCACAGCAAAATTCCAAGTCATAAATTCTACAATAGGCCTTACACCATTCATGGCAGCACCCACGGCTATAGCTGTAAAACCTAACTCGGCAATGGGTGTATCTATTATACGTTTTGCGCCAAATTCTTTAAGCATATCCTGGCTTACTTTATAGGCGCCATTATATTCAGCAACCTCCTCGCCCATCAGGAATACATTTTCATCTCTTCTCATTTCTTCGCTCATGGCTTCACGAATGGCCTCACGAAAACGAATTTGTCTCATATCTTTCAAAAAATTGTGCCGACAAATATACTGATTATGATTTCAGGGTTTTGAAAATAAGTCGTAAGGTCTCTTGCGAAATTCACAGCCTAAAACCTGTAAAGTTTTTAAAACAAGGGTATTCGAAATCTTTAAATTGTCTTATTATACAATGGGTTGAAACCCATTGCTGATTATGACCAAATGACTTTCTCTTTTAAAAACGGGCTAAAGCCCTTATAAATCTTTCGGACTTTAGTCCGTTGTATTGAATAAAAATAATCCCTTTGATCAAAAAATGCCATAGGTTTTAACCTGTGGCAAAAGACAAAATTCAAAGTTTCAAACAGTAGGCAATTGATATCACAAGTCTTCGAAACACGAAAATTCGAGCCTTTTCTTTGCGGACTTTAGTCCGCTTTTGAAAATAAAAAGTC
>CAYSGX010000119.1:1360-8437 GCA_964430605.1 uncultured Chitinophagaceae bacterium | reverse complement strand
AGGTACTATTTACTTTGGGGAGGAATTATATTTGTTAACTTTTTTTTAGTGCAATTAATTGCAAGCCCTTTTGGTGCATTTGATTATAAAGGGGGGCTTTACCAAGGGCTTTCAGTTGTATTAGCTTGGTGGAAATTCCAAGGTTTAATGCTGGCTCCTGTAGCTATAATTACAGCAATAGGTCTTTTTTATTTTGGTTATTTTGCCAGTAACGATTTTTATAAGTTTTCATATTCTACTCGTTTGAATGTAATTAAAAGAGGAAAAAATCTTTTCCTGGTACAAGTGTATTTTCTTCCAATACTACTGTCCGCCCCATTTTTGTTTCTGCTTTCAAATCGTTATTCATTTATTCTTAACATTATGCTTTATATCGGATTTTTGATAATTGGCGCAGGCATGATAATGAAAAATGAATATAATGTTATGCCTGAAAAAGCCTCTAAAGCGGATGTTATTAGAAGAGTGCCGATTATTGAAGCATTCGTTGCTGCAGGACTTTGGTTTTTTATATTTATGTACTGGAGTTAATTGGTTATAATACTTCTGCAACAATAAATATGCTTCCGGTTACAAGAATAATGTCTTCTTTATTTGCATTGTTCAATGCAGTACTGTAAGCATTTTCAACATCATTGAAATAATTGCCGTTAAGGTTATGTTTTTTTGCATGCTGAAATAATTCTTCGGATTCTAATCCTCTTGGAATATTAGCTTTACAGAAATAGTAAGTTGCTTGCTTGGGCAATAGGGGTAAAATTTTAGATAAATCTTTATCTTTTACAGTACCAAATACAATGTGCAATTGTTTGTATGAGAATTGTTCGATTTCTTTAAACAGAACTTTTAAACCTCCTTCATTATGAGCGCTGTCTATAATAACTGTCGGGTTTGATTGAAGCACCTGAAATCTTCCAATCAGTTTTGATAATTGTTTTACTTTTTGAATGCCATTTTCTATTGATGATTCGTTAATCGGAATAATATTATTTTCTTTCAGATAGTGTATTGATGCAAGAGCGGTATTTAAATTTTTCAGTTGGTAGTTACCAATTAAATCAGTTTTGAAATTTATTTTACTATTACGTTGGTTGTTAAACTCAAATGTAGTTCCGTTAAGCAAATCGGAAGTTAATTTTGATATGTTGTTACTTACATCAGCAAATTGTATAGAAGCGTTTTTTGCTTGTGCAGAATTTTCAAAAACTGGTTTTGTTTCTTCATTTGTTTCACCAATTATCACCGGAATATTATTCTTTATGATTCCGGCTTTTTCAAAAGCAATTTCAGGTAATGTATTGCCAAGCATATCGGTGTGGTCGAAACTAATATTGGTAATAACAGAAAGTAAAGGTTGAATTACATTGGTAGAATCTAATCGGCCGCCAAGCCCTACTTCAATTACGGCATAATCTACTTTTTGTTTTACAAAATAATCGAAAGCCATTACTACTGTCATTTCAAAAAATGAAGGGGCAATTTTCTCAAAAATTTCTTTATTTGTTTCTGTAAAATTTACTACTGCTTCTTCCGAAATATATTCACCATTTATTTTAATCCTTTCTCTAAAATCTTTGTAGTGTGGCGATGTATATAATCCGACTTTATATCCATTCTCTTGTAAAACCGAAGCAATAATGTGCGAAACTGAGCCTTTGCCATTTGTTCCGCCTACATGAATACATTTTAATTTTTCATGAGGATTATTATTCGCTTCACATAAAATAAAAGTATTGGTTAAGTCTTTTTTTAATGCTGTACTCCCCACTCGTTGGTACATAGGTAGTTGTGAGAAAAGATAATCGAGCGTTTGCTGATATTTATTTTTCATGCTATTTCTGAAGCGACAAAGATGATTTTGAAAAATGACATTAGCAATATGTTGTGCTACTAAAACGGATAACCCAATGCGATATTAAACTTGAAGTAATTTCTTAACCAACGGTCTTCTGTAAAATTGATATTTCTTATTACCCATTTAGTGCCTGTTCCTACAGTCGGGTCGTGTATTTGAAAACCAATGTCGAAACGAAATACAAAGTAGGATAGGTCTGCTCTAATACCAAAGCCGGAGCCTAATGCAATTTCCTTATAAAATCTTTTCGCATCGAAATTTGCCCCGGGGCGGGTAGTATCTTCTCTTGCCAGCCACACATTTCCTGCGTCTAAGAATACTGCGCCTTTAATAAATTTTATCATGTTAAAACGCAGTTCAGAACTGGCTTCAAATTTTATATCTCCGGTTTGGTCAAGAAACCTGCTGTTGTATTCCGGTGAGTCTCTGTAATTATATGATCCGGGGCCAAGCGAGCGCACGGTCCAACCTCTTAAACTAACCGAGCCTCCGGAAAAATATTGTTTTATGTAAGGCAATATTTGTGAATTGCCATAAGGAATACCTATGCCAAGAAATAATCTGTTGGCAATTCTGCTAATCTTGCCAATGTCATAATAATACCTGAAATCGCCTTCAATTTTATAATACTGTGCATAGTTTATATTGAATATATCTTTCGGCCTTGTAGTATTTTCTTTGTTTATATCTATTAATGCGGTTATGCCATCTAAAAAATTCCCTGCGGTTTCATTATTTGTTCTGAAAAATAACTGGTGTCTTGTATCAGATTTTAATCTTTGTGTCCACGTGTAAGTGTGGTTCATACCAATAATTAATTGTTCAGAAAAACTGTTTCTGAGCGAAGAGCTTTGAATAAGTAATTGTCTGAATTCATCTGATTGTGAATTGAAAGGCGCTCTTACTAAACTAATATTCATGATATTGAATAAATGCCTTCCGTTTCTCTTTCTCCATTCATAGCCATAGCTAATATTTCCCGATAGAATAGTGAAATTATTTATCCTGTTTAAATAACTTAGTTTTAATGATATTCTGGTTTTAGGCCGCGTGCTTTTGGCTAAATTCTTTATTCTGAATGGAATCAGAAATTTATTAAACAACAGGCTTGTAGATACATTCAAATCAGTGGTATTAAAAAATGGGCTGCCATCAAAATTTGTTTCCGCGCCACCTGAAACATCAAATTGAAATCTTTCCGCACCCCTGAATTGATTTTTATTTACATACCCTAAATTAACATTGAATCCAAGTAGATTATAAGTGTTGTTGTTGAGTTCAAATGTTGTACTTATTTCTTGTTTTTTTGCAGGGGTTAAATAAATACTGCAATCTAAAAAATCGAGCGAGTCTTTACTATGCTGTTCAAATTTTACATTAATAAATTTAAACACACCCAAATCAGTCAGATTAAAAACAGTTCTTTGCACATCGGTTTTCTTATATAAATCGCCTCTTTTGAAATATATACATGATAGCAGCGTATAAGGTTTTACCAATAAATTTCTATTGTAAATTATATAGAAATAGCCTCTTTTTAAAGTATCAAGCACCACAGAGCTATCGCTAAATTGCTCGAAAGAAAAATCGGTATGAATGTAAACATTGTTGATATAGAATTTTCTGTGGTCTAAAGAATCTGACGGAGTAGCAACATTTACATATACATTCATTGTTTTTGAAGCATCGCTGCTGTCTAAATCATACAATATCATATCCTTGTTAAATAAATAATAACCTTCGTCTCTCACATCTTCAGCAATTCTGTCTCGTTCTTGTTTCAAAGTATTTACATCAAAAGGTTGCCCTTTTTCCAGTAATGATTCATCTGAATTTTCTTTAATTAAGTACGATACCCTAAGTGATGGGTCGGTTACAAATTCTACGTTGTTAATTTTATATCTGTAACCGGCCTCAATATCATAAAACAACTTAGCTTTTTTTCTTTTTAAAACAGAATGGTAATTAACTTTTGCATAGAAAAAGCCTTTATTTACCAGGTAACTGCGCATCATCATTGTAGATTTTTCTGCAAATACTTCATTGTATAAAACAGGCGCCTCACCCACCTTATTTTTCATCCAGTAGCGGAATTTCGTTTCTTTTGGTCTATTTGATACATTGTAAAACCACAAGCGGGTTTTGAATAAACCCAGTAATTTTTGATTGGGCTGTAATTGAGAAAGTTCTGATATTTCGCGTTTTAGCGTGCCTAAGTCTTTTATTTTTTTTTCTTCAGTTTGAAAATTAATTTTGTTTTTAGTGAAGAGTTTTTCATCGTCTTTTAAGAAACGAGTGTTGAAACAGCCCGAAGCCGCAACCGACAGTAACAAAAAGATATGTATAATTGACCTGTTAGAATGCCTCATTTATGATAAGTAAAAATCAGATTAAACATATACGCTCTCTGCAATTGCACAAATTTAGGCAAATACACTGCCAATATATTGTTGAAGGTGAAAAGATGCTAAACGAATTGCTGAATAGCGAACAGAAAATTCTACAACTTTTCGCATTGCCCGAGTGGGTTGAACTAAATAAAAGCCTGCTTTCAGAAAATAATATAAATCCTGAAATTATTAATCAGAAAGAGTTGGAGGGCATTTCGGCATTAGCTACACCCAATAAAGTGCTCGCTGTTGTTGCCATGCAGGAAGAAAATACAGTATCATTTTCGCTTAATGAAGGCCTTTATATTGGTTTGGAAAATATTCAAGACCCGGGTAATTTGGGTACTATTATCCGTTCTGCCGAATGGTTTGGTGTAAAAGCAATTTTTTGTACTGAAAACACTGTTGATATTTATAATCCTAAAGTAGTACAGGCTTCTATGGGTTCAGTGTTTCGTGTGCCGGTGTATTATACTGATTTGGAGAAGTTGCTTGTTGACAATAATCAAGCTGAAAGCTATGCAGCAATTTTAGGCGGAAAAAACGTTTATGAAACTACTTTTTCTGATAATGCCATTTTATTAATTGGTAATGAATCGAAAGGACTTTCGGCAAAAATAGTAAAACAATGTAAGCATCAAATTACTATACCTTCATTCGGAAAAGCAGAATCGCTGAATGCTGCTGTGGCGTGTAGCGTGTTACTGGGATTGATGAAGAAAGGGAGTTAAAATAGTGGAGGTGGTGGGTTTCGAACCCACGTCCGGACAAGGCACGTGCTTACTTTCTACAAGTTTAGTTATCTACTTAGTTGTCAGGTTTTGGCAGGCAAGATAACCTTCCAACCAATGCCTTATCTTTTTTAGTTTCATCGCACGGTCAAAGCTACCCCGGTTGACTATCCTGTTTTTAATGATGCCGCATCAAATGCCAAACAGGCAAGGCCTATGAGCGACAAAGGCGCTTAATACCTGGTATTAAGCAGCCATGGCGTAATCAGATTCGCCAGATAAAATTAGTTCAGTGTTCAGATTAACGAGTGTCCACAGAAACCTCGACTTGCGGGTAAACCAATACGCTTCCCGTCAATGCCATACACCCCCATATTTCAACGAACTCACAGCTATAATAAAACCAGCGTGCGCAAAGTTCCGTAATTTCAAATTAAAATTGGCATCGCTTATGAAAATTGGTATAATTAGAGAAGAAAAAAATCCGCCCGACACAAGAGTAGCCTTGGTGCCACAACATGTGAAAGAATTAATTTCAGCCTATAGCAACTTGCAAATTGTTGTGCAAAGTGTAGCAAATAGATGCTATTCTAACGATGAATATGTAAACGCAGGCATTAAAGTTGTGAATGATGTTTCAGATTGTGGTGTGTTGATTGGCGTAAAAGAAGTGCCCATAAAAAATTTAATTCCAAATAAAACTTACTTCTTTTTTTCACACACCATTAAGAAACAATCTTATAACCGGCCATTGTTGCAAGCTGTGGTTGAAAAAAATATCAGGCTGATTGATTATGAATGTATCACTGATGATAAGGGCGACAGAATAATTGCTTTCGGCAGATTTGCAGGCATCGTTGGCGCACACAACGGATTGATGGCTTACGGAAAACGCACCAATTTGTTTTCCTTTCCGAGAGCTGCGGACTTTAAAGACCTTAAAGCATTGTATGATTTTTATAAATTAACAAAGCTGCCTGCCGCTAAAATTGTGATTACAGGGGGTGGGAGAGTGGCAAAAGGCGCAGTAGAAGTGATGACCCAATTAAATATCAGAAATGTCGGCAAAGAAGCGTTTTTAAATCAGCATTTTTCTGAGCCTGTTTATGTGCAATTAGATACCGAAGATTTGTATGAGAGAAAAGATAACAGCGTACAATCCGTTTCAGATTTTTACGCCAATCCTGAATTGTATAATTGCGTGTTTCAACCCTATTACAAAACAGCCGATATAATGATAAATGCCATTTTCTGGAATCCGAAAGCGCCAAGATTTTTTACCAAAGCTGAAATGAAGCAGCCCGATTTCAATATCAAAACCATTGCAGATATTTCGTGCGATATTGACGGTTCAGTTCCTGTAACTATGAGAGCCACTACCATTGCAGAACCTGTAATGGGATATAACCCGCAAACCGAAAAAGAAGACGTACCTTATAAAAATCATGTTATTGATATTATGTCGGTTGACAATTTGCCCAACGAATTACCGAGAGATGCTTCAACGGCATTCAGCGAAAAAATGATAGAAATTATTATTCCTGAATTGCTGAAATCTGAAAGCGAAATTTTAGACAGGGCTACTATTACTTTCAATCGTAACCTTATGCCACGTTTTGAATATTTAAGAGATTATCTGGAAGGAGAAAGTTGACAATTGCACGCAAAGACGCAAAGTCGCTAAGATTTGTATTGAAAAACAGATAAACGTTATTCTAACAGCTAAAAACCTTCAAGCAACTTTGCGCCTCTGCGTCTTTGCGTGATTTACTTAAACACAATTAGCATAACTTCGCATTCTCAAACTCAACTATGAAAAAAGCATTGTTTATTGACCGTGACGGCACGCTGATTTTAGAACCCGAAGATTTTAAAGTAGATGCTGTTGAAAAAGTAGTTTTCTTTCAGGGCATTTTTAAATGGCTTGGAAAAATTGCCGATGAGTTAAACTATGAACTGATAATTGTTACCAATCAGGACGGTTTGGGTACTGATTATTTCAGCGAAACCGAATTTTGGAAAGCGCATAATTACATGATTAAAACTTTCGAGGGCGAGAACATAAAATTTGCCGCAACCCATATAGACAAAAGCTTTCCCG
>CAYSGX010000119.1:0-1350 GCA_964430605.1 uncultured Chitinophagaceae bacterium | reverse complement strand
AGAAAACCCAACACAGGTATGCTGAAAGGCTATTTTAATGATGAATATGATTTAGCAAATTCATTTGTAATTGGCGACAGAATTACCGATGTGATGTTAGCGAAAAATTTAGGCGCAAAATGTTTCTGGCTAAATGACGGCAGAGCTTTGGGCGCATTGGAAACTTCAGAAAATGAGGAAACGCTGAAAGAATATATCGCTTTGCAAACCCGAAATTGGGAAGATATTTACAACTATTTGAAAAAAGCCTGAAAGAAAAATACATGCATCAGAAACCATTGGTTGCGGTAGTTATTTTAAGCTGGAATGGTAAGCAGTTTTTGCAGCAGTTTTTGCCCGCGCTTTTAAAAACTACCTACACAAACGTACAGTTTTTTGTTGCCGATAATTGCTCCACAGATAACACTTCGACTTTTGTAAAAGAGCAGTTTCCTCAAGTAAATGTCATTGATATTCCGCAGAATGAAGGCTTTGCAAAAGGCTACAATATTGCATTAAAACAAATTGAAGCCGATATTTATGTGCTGCTGAATCAAGATGTGGAAGTTACACCCGGCTGGATTGAACCGATTGTTGAAATGTTTGCTGCAAACGAAAACCTTGCTGCCGTTCAGCCTAAAATAAAAGCATATCATAATAAAGAAGCGTTTGAATATGCAGGAGCGGCAGGCGGTTATATAGATTGGTTAGGCTATCCGTTTTGCAGAGGCAGAATTTTTGACACTACCGAAACAGACAACAAACAGTACGATACTAATACCGAAATATTTTGGGCAAGTGGCGCGTGCTTGTTTATTCGTTCAGAAATCTATCACACATTGGGTGGTCTTGATGCCGATTTTTTCGCCCACATGGAGGAGATTGATTTATGCTGGCGCATTAAAAATGCAGGATACAGTATTCAGTATTGCCATGAATCAACAGTGTATCATGTTGGCGGTGGCAGCCTGCCTTACGGCAATCCAAAAAAAACTTACTTGAATTACAGAAATAATCTGGTGATGATGATTAAAAATTATCATTCACCGTATTTCTGGCTGATATTATTGTTGCGCTTTGTGTTAGATGGTATTAGTGGAGTTAAATTGTTTTTCTCAGGAAAATTCAAAGATGTAGAAGCTATTCTGAAAGCCCATACTTATTTCTATTTAAACCTGAACAGTTGTTTGCAAAAAAGAAAAAAACTGCTTTCATCTTTTCAGCATAAAAGCAGTTCTAATAATGTTAAAGGTATTTACTACCGCAGTATTGTTTGGCAATATTTTTTTAAAAGCAAGAAATTTTTTTCTGAATTAGATTCCGAATCATTTTCTTAGAAATTGTTTAAAATTAGCTTTTTTAAAAATATAA
>CAYSGX010000118.1:0-8441 GCA_964430605.1 uncultured Chitinophagaceae bacterium | reverse complement strand
GTCCTCAGAACATCACCGTGAACAATGACCCGGGGTTATGTTCTGAGGACAGGTGATTGATGGCGCAGTAGAATCGGCTATAACTAATGTCGTTGATGTATTTGCAGTGCATCCTTTATTGTCTGTAACCGTTACACTATAAGTATTCGGACCTAAAGCGATAATGTTCTGC
This sequence comes from uncultured Chitinophagaceae bacterium, assembly GCA_964430605.1. Taxonomy (GTDB): domain Bacteria; phylum Bacteroidota; class Bacteroidia; order Chitinophagales; family CAIOSU01; genus CAYSGX01. Next base: position 8,269 of record CAYSGX010000118.1, on the reverse strand, counting down.
GTGGTTTGCGGTGTATTGCTCCACGCAAAAGTATAACCGGGCGTTCCGCCTGAAACAGTTGTATTGATAGAGCCATTATTATTGTTTACGCATGAAGGGTTTTTCTTGCTGCTGATATTTATGGTTAATAGGGCGGGTTGTCCAATAGTAAATGTTCTTGATACGGTGCATGAATTAGCATCGGTAACGGTAACAGTATAGCTTCCTGCGGTAAGATTAGTTCTGTTGGCAGTAGTAATTCCTGAACCCCAGTTGAAAGTTTTAGTTCCTGTTCCACCGCTTGCTGATACCCCGGTTATAGAGCCGTTGTTTCCGCCAAAGCAGCTTACATCATTAGGTGTACCTGCAATGGTTATCTGGGTGGGTTGGGTAATGGTGTATGAAGCAGATGCCGTGCAGCCCACAGAAGTTACCGTTACGGTATAAGTGCCGGCAATTAAACCTGACAAGTCTTCTGTTGTTGCGTTATTACTCCATAAATATGAGTTCGCCAAGGTGCAGTTACAAGTTGTTCCCGTGGTTGCAGGAGCAGTAACAGTCCCCACATTGGTTTCTATTCCGTTTACATCGCACAGTTGAGTAAACCCGTTTAATATGCTGCCGGAACGTAAATGTGTAGTTGTTGACTGAACCTGCGCACAGGAAATAGCAGGCCCGGTTATTGTTCCGAAGTGGTTAAGCGTGGCAGCGATGATTTTTGCAGTTTGTCCTTGTGTTGTTACTGAGCCGGCATTGGTTAAAAATGTCCCGCTCACTGTCATATTTTTGTAGTTCAGCACACTTCCACCAGAACTGTTTGTGAAATTGGCAATATTTGCTGTGCAACTGTTTTGGAAATTTCCTCCGTTGTTATTGGTGAATGTTCCATTTACAGAGAAAGTACCCGCATTATAAACATACCGGGCATTGGTAAAATTGCTGCTTACAGTAAAGTTATAATTATTGGCTACAGATGCTCTTTCGGAAGTAACAACACTACCCGTAATATTTACCGTGTTATAATTTTCAAATCGCGACCTTATATTAAAGGTAGTGCCTGCCGCTGAATTAATAGTGCCGTAATTCCTTACGGTAGAAAATTGGCTGATGTAGGTATTATTATTTACTGTCAAAGTTCCGCTCTGTCTTATTATCACTTCTCCGGCATACATATTCAGCGTACCCGGTGCGGCAGTTCCGCATATTACCAACTGCCCTCCGAACATATTGATGGTGCCGGTGAAACTTCCCGTTATACAGGCTTTTTGCCCGTTGGTGATGGCGTGTGTTCCGCTGCCCGACAGCGTTAGTGCACATGATGAACACGCAACAGTAGTGGTTGAAACAGCAGGCGAACAGGTAGGTATTGGCGATGTGGAACTGATATTGATAGCGCCCGCATTTCCTCCGAAACAAACATTATTAGTTTGATTAACTAAAGAAATGCCCGGAGCAGTATTAACAAATACGGTAACATCATCTTGCGAGTTACATATCTTGTAAAACGCAAAATCATCTAAGCCAAAATCGTTACCCCCTGCGACAATATTATTGTTGTTAACACAAATATTTGCAGTAGTGGCCGAACCTGAATTCCACACTGCGTAATACTGAATCCACTGAACCGAATCGGAAGGCGCCAATATAGGATTTGAAAGGGTTTGCCCATTTACCGTAAAGACTAATTGCGCAGGCGATAAATCGTTCAGGTTTTTTATCCAAACCGAAAAAGCATAGTCGGTATTGGGCGTAATACTGTTTATTGTCTGGCACCAAACAGTTTGGTTGGCAACCGTACTTCCGTTTACCATCATATATTTTGTTCCGCTTTTCGGTTTACCGAAAAAATAACGATGATATAAACTGGCATCATAACCTACATAATAAATGCCTTCCGGATACAAACAAGTCCAGCTTGTGGCAGGATTATCACAAGATGCCTGATAGGTGTGTTCTGAACTGAATCCTGTATTGCCCGATTCGAAACCCGGATTGGCAATCAGGTTAGGTCCGTTGGGTGCAGAGGAAAATACGGTATAAGTGGTGGTAATGGTGGGCGATGCCACCGGATTTGCTATCAGCGGGTTGCTCAAACTTGTTCCTGGAATCCATTCATAAAATGAGCCCCCTGTCGCGTTTAATTGTGCGCTGCTGCCTACACAAATATTTTTGTCTGCTCCGGCATTTGTTGAACATTGCGCATTTACATTTTTAACTTCAATAAAAAACGATACAAGCAGTGTAAGGAATAGGGCTGTAATTCTACATGTTTCTTTTTTCATAATGAGATAGTTCACATTCATAATTGATTGTTTAATAGTTTACTATTAAAAAGTATATTTTAAGTATTCTTTAGTAACTGCTGAAATTTTAAAATAGTCGGCTTTTATCACATTGTTGTTTGGCAGCTTTTTACTCCTGCAAAATATTTTGCGTCTGAAAATGTAACAATTGCAGCGTGTAAATTTATTATTGAAATCGGGTTTTGTCAATTTTATTTTCTTGTTCAGAGAAAATAACTGAAATAAAACAAGGGATCTGAACAAGAATATTTTACATAAATACGAATATTTACTTAGTGTTTTCTTATTAGACGGTTCTGAAATTATACAAAACAACAACAGAAGAGGCGATTTTCCATAATACAGATGGCTGTAAAAAATATAATATCATAAATTTATTTATTATATTTTTATAAAATATAATGTTGATTGTGAACCTTTTATCAAATAAACAGGAAAGTCCTTATTGTAAGTCTAACATTGAACATTTAGCGAATGGCTTGTAATGACTTATTTTTTCGTGAAAAACAATTGCGCCTTTATGTCTACTTGTTTTAACTTAGCAAAAAAATCAGGATAAGTGAAACATTAATACTTTCTTCCTCGTATATAGATGCGCAAATACTTTGGCATGAGATTTTTAATATTTCCCATTCCTACTTTGAAATTTAATAATCTTTACTATGAAATCAGTTTATACTCTATTTGCTAACAATAACTTATGCCATTCATACTTCAACAGAAAGGGCTTTGCCGTATTTTCATTATTTGTCATGTTTTTAGCAGTTGTTCCCACTTCAGCAAATGCGCAAACCTATAAAGTATCATTTGGAGCTATTAACACAGGCACCAATACCTGGTGTGCCGGAGAAACCAGAAGTGTAAGTGTAACTGTAACAAATACAGGAACTGCCACATGGACAAGTGCAGCCGCAAATGGTGGTGTAAACTTTTCTTATTGGTGGAATACACAAAGCGGCAGAGATGCCAATGCACGAATTTATCCTTTCTCATCGTTAGGCCCGAATCAATCACAAACCGTAACCTTTAATATAACTGCCCCTGCCGCAGGCGCACACACCATTAATTTCGATTTGGTTAGAGAATTGGTATGTTGGTTTGGATTGAACAACGGTGGATGCGGAACAGGCAATGTAGTAGGTTCTAAAACAGGACAAACGGTGTATGCGGCATCAACTTTAGGTTCCGTTTCAAATGCGGGCCCCATCAACTTTTGTAATTCGGACGGAAATTTCGGAACCGGCTCTACAGTGTCCAGTCAAACCGGCTCAATAGTTTGGAACTACGGCACAAGCAACGGAAGCTGGAGCGGAAGCTGGTCAACAGCGGCAACTTCGCCTACCAGCGTATTTCCCAAAAAAACCAATAACACCACCAACATAGCCGATAAAATGAGGTATAACGTAACCAACGGAACATGCCCTACGGTTACTTCTTCAACCATCAGTATCAACAACCGATATAATGAAGCTCCTACATCGCTCAGCTCAAATGTTGCTACGCCTTATTGCTCAAATGCAGCCCCTACCAATATTACGCTTACGGCAACATTTCCAGCTTTAATCAATATGCGCGGAACCGTGAAATTTTACAGCGGAAGTTGTGGCGGAACATTAGTTGGAACGGTTAATCCGAACGAATCGTCATCAACTGCTTCGGTTACTATTGCCGCACCAACTGTTTCTACAACTTATTTTGCCAGATATGAACCGGGAACCGGAACAAACTGTAGTAATACTGCCTGTGTTTCAACAACTGTAACCGTTCATACTACATCTACAGTACCGGCAACTATTGCTTTGAGTGATAACAATATCTGTTCTGGCAACTCAACAACTCTTACCGCTTCGGGCGGAACAGCCGGTGTAGGTGCAACTTTCCAGTGGTATGCCGGTGATTGTGGTTTGGGTTCTGTATTGGGAACAACCGCAAGTATTACGGTTTCCCCAACCATAACTACAACATATTATGTAAGAAGAATCAATGCCTGCAACACTACAGCTTGCATATCTGCAACAGTTAATGTGTTGCAGTCACAGGGAAACCCGGCAGATTTTGGCGATGAAGAATGGAACGTATATGCGTGGAATGCCGGAGATATTTCAGGAGGAAGCGGGGCATGGACTAATAATTATTCAGGATATTATACCATTAACAGCTTAAATTTTGATACCCGTTTAGGGCAAACCTATTCAACACCCGAAAGTTGGGATCAAACCACGCAAAGTCCTTCTAATGCAGCCGGATATTCGGGCTGCACCGTAGCTCCCGATAATCATTCCTATGCTGCAAAACGTAAGGGATTTGCCTGCGGGGTATATCAGATAAACATTCCCAATCATGACGATGCGGCTATTTTACGCATCAACGGCTCACAGGTATGGGCGCATACTGATGGTTGTTGTGATGCACATTCTAATGTATGGACAGGTGTGCTTGGTCCGATTTCTACTGTAGAATTACGCATATCTGAGCAAGGAGGTGGCTCACATGGTTCGCTTCAGTTTGTAAATGTGGGCAGTCTGGCTATCACATCTTCAAACGCTACCATGTGCAGCAACGCTGCTGCAAGAACATTAACGGCTAACTACGGAGGCGGAACATGGAGCGGAACAGGCGTTTCGGGAAATACTTTTAATCCTTCCGGCTTAGACGGAACTTATACCATTACCTATTCATGGCAGGGCTGTTCTACCACGCAAAACATAAGCGTTACCCCCGCGCCAAGCGCAGTAGCGGTTACGCCAAGCCCGGCTTACGGTTGCGGAAGCGTAACATTAGATGCAACAGGCGGAACACCCGGAACCATTTACTGGCAGAATACAACCAATGGCGGAACAAGCACAACAACGCCATCAGCATCTCAAACAGTATCCACAAACGCAACCTATTATTTCCGTGCGGTAAATAGCGGTTGCTGGAGCACGCAGGGAAGTTCAGCGGTTACCATTTATAATTTGACCGGTGGAACTTTCACTTTTACTAATCCTTATACCTGCGGAAATTCCGGAACCATAACTGTCTCAGGAGTTACCGGTGGAACTGGAACTTATCAATACAGCCGCGATAATGGAGCCAATTGGCAATCATCAGCGTCTTTCACCAATGTTCCGGCAGGCGCACATACTATTCTTGTAAGAAACTCTACAACGCCTTATTGCGAAACGGTTATTGGCAGTTGCACGATGTATCAACCCTATTCACCAATTCCGGCTGTGCCAACGGTAAGCAACAGCGGTGCAGTTTGCCCGGGCAATACTGTAAACCTCACTGCTTCGGGCTTAGTGCCCGGAAGTGGCGGAAGCAATTCAGGCGGGGCTTATACTTTTAACGGAAGCAGTCAGTACATGAATTCAGCAAGTTCAGCCGGATTACCAACCGGAAACGTTACAACGGTTGAAGCGTGGATAAACAGGAACGCTTCACAGGCAGATGCAAGCTATAATGGAATTGTTTCATGGGGACCAAGAACCTGTTCAGGAACAAGCATGTTATTCAGCATACAAAACACCGGAAGGCTTAGCATGGCTACCTGGTGCAACGATTTTGTTCCTGTAACAGGCCCCATAGTTCCGGCAGGTGTTTGGACGCACGTGGCAGTTGTATTAAACGGAACTTCTGTTACATTTTATATTAACGGGCAGATAGCCCAGACCGGGACGCTGGCATCTGCACCTTCTATACAAGCTACTGCTTCGCAGGCATTTAACATAGGTGCTACCGATAATCCGGGACGATATTTTGGCGGTTCGATTGATAATGTAAGAGTATGGGGCGTTGTAAGAACACAGTCGGAAATACAAGGCGATATGTACAAGCAGGTTCCCACCACAGGGACAATTGGGACAAACCTGAAAGCATTATATAATTTTAATGGTAACACCAATAATAGCCATGGAACAGTTCCCAACCTGACAGCGATTAACGCTCCTGCTTCAATGAAACCTCAATATTATACTTATACATGGTCTAACAACGGTGACGCTCCTAATCCTGCTGCAAGCAATAATGAAGTTCAGACAACACCTGTTCAGAATACATCAGGAACTTTTGGTTACAGTGTAACTGCTTCTGCTAACAGTTGCAGCGCAACAAAAAGCACTGCTACCAATGTGGTTATTCACCCCATTCCTCAAATTAATATCGGAGCCGATTATTGCCACATAGGCGGAAAAGTTTTGCTTTCGGCAAATTCTTCCATACTGCCTGCCACATACGTATGGAATACAGGCGCAACCACGAAAGACCTTTTGGTTGACTTAGCCGGAACTTATCAGGTAACCGTTACTGCAACAGCTACGGGATGTACTGACACCAACTCAAGAAGCGTAGCGGAAGAATTGGTAGTGAACGGAGATTTTTCGGCAGGGGTAGGCGGATTTACCACTTCCCCGCAATATACCAATCAACAGAACTTTTATGTTACAGGAAATACTACTACAGGTTTATACCCTGAAGGAAAATATGCGGTAAACACATGGGCAAACTCATACCACCCTGTGTTTTTTGGCGCTGACCATACTACCGGAACCGGGAATTTCTTAATGGTAAACGGCAGCGCGGCTGCAACGCCACCGGTTATTTGGCAACAGGGCCCCGTTACAGTGCTTCCTAATACCGATTATTATTTCTCTGCATGGGCGGTAAGCTTAAATACGGTCGCTCCTTTTGCAAAGTTGCGGTTTTCGGTTAATGGCATTCAGGTGGGAACCACGGCTGACCTTCCTGCCGGGCCTTCATCCAACGCGGAAATTTCTCAATCGAACTGGGTGAGGTTTTACGGAATGTGGAATTCCGGCTCAACAACACAGGCAATTATTTCTATTGTTGATAATGAGCTGGCGCCCGGAGGAAACGATTTCGGTCTGGATGATATTTCTTTCGGAACACTGTCAACTTTTATTGAGTTGGTATCGCCATCCGAAACAGATGCACAAAATTCGTGTGTTAATTATCCTATAGAAAGCATTGTGTATAAAGTAGGCAGCGGACCAACCGGACCGGTAGTAACCGGCTTGCCACCGGGGGTTACCAGCAATTTTAACGGAGTTACCATTACCATAAGCGGAACGCCAACCGTTCCGGGAACTTATGATTATGAGTTAGCCATAACCGGTAATTGCGCTCCGGCTTATGCTTACGGCACAATTACCGTTAAGCCAACGCAATCAACATCAACATGGATAGGCAGTTCAGCAAGCCCTACGGCTACCGATTGGTTTGACGCTGAAAACTGGAGCGATTGTGTTCCGGGAACACCCACAAAAGTTATTATTCCAAAAGGGCGACCAAGCTACCCTGTAATTACCAATACTTCCATATTTGATAATGCCGTGCTTAAAGGAAAAGCCAAAGCAAAAAGTGTTGAAATGGGCACAACCGGAAGCGGAGCAACTCCTTCTCTTGACATTCAAAACGGCTCGGAACTGAGAGTGAACGAATAGAGTTTAACAACCAAGCGAAGCAGGGATAAACTTTGATTCAAAGAGTGTCTCAAAATGTTTGCCGCCAGTATACCGGTTATAATGTTATAAAGTTGAAAGACTATTAAAACACAGAGCTTCTGTTCTTTGTAACCTTATAATCTTTCAACTTTACAACGTTTTTTAACGCTTTTTCACCACCCTTTAAAAAGATTTCTTTGAATTATGAATGAGGTCTATTATTTCGTAGTTTTGCCGCGCTATGCAAATACAGGTTGTAAAATCTAAAATTCACAGAGTTGCTGTTACCCAGGCCGACTTAAATTATGTGGGCAGTATTACTATTGATGAAGACTTAATGGACGCTGCCAACTTGTTGGTAAATGAGCGTGTACAAGTGGTAAACATTAACAATGGCGAGCGTTTGGAGACCTATGTAATTAAAGGCGAAAGAGGCAGTGGCGTAATTTGCTTAAATGGCCCGGCTGCAAGAAAAGCTGCGGTGGGTGATATTGTTATTATTATCGCTTACGGCATTGTAGATTTTGAAGAAAAACAAAATAT
>CAYSGX010000117.1:634-8450 GCA_964430605.1 uncultured Chitinophagaceae bacterium | reverse complement strand
TATTCCCGAAACAGGCTTATCGAAAGAAACTATTTTCAATTCATTTCAATCTTTCAGAAAGCAAGATGCCGACTGGAAAAACGGCAAAACATTCAGCCTTGTTTTTTATCCCGGTGAAGAAATCACAGCACTGATTCAGGAAGCCTATAAAAATTTCTTTTTTGAAAACGGATTGAATCCTTCCATTTTCCGAAGTTTAAAAAGAATGGAAACCGAAGTGGTGTCTATGACAGCGCATTTGCTGAATGCTCCGAAAGAAGCCGCAGGCAATATGACATCGGGTGGTACGGAAAGTATTATCTGCGCCATGAAAGCGGCAAAGAAATATGCCAAATCAAAAAACAAAAACCTGCAACGTCCCAATGCTGTTTTACCCGCAACGGCACACCCTGCTTTTTTCAAAGCGGCAGATTATCTCGAAATGGAAGTGCGTTTGGTGAATTGTACAGGCGAAGATTTAACGCCCGATATTACCCACATGCGAAGCCTTGTTGACAGCAACACAGTAATGATTGTTGGTTCTGCACCTGCTTATCCGCATGGATTAATTGACCCTTTGCAGGAAATTAATGATTTGGCTTTAGAGAAAAATATCTGGATGCACGTAGATGCCTGCGTGGGCGGTTATCTGCTGCCGTTCTTAGAGCAATTGGGCGAACCCATTCCTGTTTTCGATTTCCGCTTGCCCGCAGTACATTCCGTTTCTTTAGATATTCATAAATACGGCTATGGCGCAAAAGGCTCATCGGTTATTTTATTCAGAAATTCTGAACTGAGGAAAAATCAATACTACGTTTACACCGAATGGGCGGGAGGTTTGTACGCCTCGCCAACCGTAACGGGAACGCGCCCTGGTGGTGCAATTGCCGCAGCATGGGCAATTATGAATTTTTTAGGGCAAGCGGGATACAGAAAAATGGCGAAAGAAACTTTGGCTGCCGCAAAAAAAATTCAGCAGGGCATTCGTGAAACAAAAGGCATTAAAGTAATCGGCAATCCTTTAACTACGGTTTTTTCTTTTGCTTCTGAAGGGAAATTGGATATTTACCGCCTGGGTGATGAACTGACTGCGCTGGGCTGGCACTTAGACAGGCAATTGCTGCCGCCAAGTTTGCACCTTACCGTATCTAACGGAAATATTCCTTTTGCCGATGATTTTGTGAGAGATGTAAAAATTGCTGCCGATAAACTTTCCAAAAAATCTGTCGGAAATTTCAGCGATTCGTTGAAACAAAATATTACTACGCAGGCGGCAAAACTACTGCCTGAAAATCTGCTGAAAAAAATGGCGAACCGCTCTATCAACAAAATTCCGAATCAAACAGACAGCAGCGCGAAATCTGCTCCGCTATATGGTTTAATGGGCGAGCTTTCAGGTACAGGCACGTTAGAAGAAATGGTATTGAATCTGTTAGATGCCATGAACAAGCCGGGAAAAGAGAGCTTTGAGTCTTGATATTTTACTATTGACTGTTAATAGTAAAATGACCATAAAAGATATTAAACTATTTGAGCTTTAGGGCAAAATTTTCAATAATACAGGACGAGTAGAAAAATCTTTTTAAATTCAATGTATGGTTCGCTGTATTATAATATTGCTGTGTTCTGCTTCATTGTGTTTTTCACAAACCTCAAAAGAATTTCCGCTTATTGAAGAATTTCCTGTGTGGAATATTGAAGTAATTGATAGGTATGTATGTTTGGGCGAAGGGTGTTATCCCGGTAATTCACTTGTAACCTATTCTTATTCCTACGATACAGTTTTTTGTGGTGAAAAATACTTTAAAGTCAATTATTATGTTATTAATCCAAATGGACTATTTTTTTCTAATGAAAATCTGCATTTCCCAACCTATATCAGAAAAGATAGCAGTAAAATCTTTGTAAGAACAAATTCAGACTGCAATTCGCCTGACTACCTGATGTATGATTTCAGCGCTGAAGCTGGCGATACTCTAATTTGTGGCTATATTAATTACTGGGGTATTCCTCATATTGAAAAAGGTTTAATTGAAACAGAATTTATAGTTGCAGATGTAGATACAGTCTTTATCAATAATATTCCATTACGAAGACTAAAAATAGTGGTAGATAGTTATGTTTATCCAAACGGAACTTATTCCAACAGCAGGGATTTATTTTGGATTGAAGGAATCGGCAGCAACTGGAATCCGTTTTACAGCACATTTAATTTTGAAGAGCTTGAAACAGTTACCAACTGTCTTACAGATTCTTCCGCAACCAAGTTTGTTATACGGGAGAATATTCCCGATTGCAATTATATTATTCCTTTCGGACCTGGAACGAATACTAATGACAGAGAAAAATCTGTACACATAAACATCTTTCCTAACCCCTTTTCAGAATCACTGATAATTGAAAATTTGTCTGATAAAGCATTAGAGTTAACCATTTTAGATATTACAGGTCGCAAGGTTTTTTCTCAAAAATCAAATACTCAACACACCATAAATTTGAAGTTACCATTATCCATGAACTGCGGAATGTATTTTTTCAATGTATCCGATATAAGTTCAGGCGAGAATATTTTGCTGCAAAAAATAATTAAACTCTAAAGAATTACACTCGTCTTTGCTGACGTTAAACATATTGCCGTTAGGCTTTAGCCAACAGCATCAAAATTATGCTCCGAATTTCCGCAGTCTTTCCGCAGCTTTTTCCAAAGTATCATCACTTTTCGCAAAGCAGAAACGCAGGTATTTGGAATCGAAAGGCTTGTGATAGAAAACAGAAACAGGAACAGATGCAACACCATATTCTTTGGTAAGTCGTATTGCCAAATCCATATCTTTTTCTTCTGAGATATTACGGTAGCTCAACAACTGGAAGTAAGTGCCCTCAGCAGGTTTTATTTCAAATTTTGAATCGGTTAATTGTTTCAGAAAAAAATCTCTTTTTTGCTGATAAAAAGCAGCTAACTGCAAATAGGCGGCATCATCTTCCATATAATCGGCTAACGCCAACTGCATAGGTGTGTTCACGGAAAAAGTCTGGTACTGGTGTACCTTTCTAAATTCTTTCATCAGCGTTTCGGGAGCGGCACAATAGCCCACTTTCCAGCCTGTAGCGTTGTAGGTTTTCCCGAACGAAAAAACCGCAAAACTCCTTTCAGCCAAAGCAGGATAACGGCAAATGCTTTCATGCTGTTTTTCATCAAACACCAAATGTTCATACACCTCATCGCTTAACAACATAATTTCAGAACCTTGCAGAATATGCTGCAACTGCTTCATATCATCTGCCGAAAGCACCGCTCCTGTGGGGTTATGCGGATTGTTGAGAATGATTAAGCGTGTGCGGTGGTTAATAAATTTTTTCACCATATCCCACGGAATACTGAAATCGGGAGCTTTCAACGGAATATAAATAGGTATGCCTCCATTTAGCTGCACAGCAGGCGTATAAGAATCGTAAGCAGGTGTGAAAATCACCACTTCATCGCCCTCGTTTACTACGGCTGAAATGGCAGAATACAACGCCATTGTACCGCCTGCGGTAATGGTAATTTCCGTATCGGGATTGTATGCTGCGTTGTAAAGCGTTTCTAATTTTTCGGCAATTTTTTCGCGCAGCTTTATTGCACCCGCCATAGGCGCATATTGATTGTTGCTTGTATCAACATAATGCTTCACCAACGATTTCAGCTTATCAGCCACCTCAAAATCGGGAAAGCCCTGCGACAGATTAATTGCCTTATGTTCGTTTGCCAAAGCAGTCATAGTAGTGAATATAGTAGTTCCTACTTTGGGCAACTTAGATTTTATGGTTCCTGGAAACTGGGGCATTTTTTATAAATCTGAAATTACAAATATTGCTCGCCTTTCAGCTTTTTTATTTCGGCAGTCATTTGTTTTATTTCCTGCTCTTTTTCCCGCTGGCAGATTAACAGCGAGTCGCCTGTATCTACCACCACATAGTTTTCCAAGCCTTGCAGCACCACTAATTTTTCTTCGGGAGCCATTATCATGTTGTTCGATGCTTCAAATATCATCACATTTTTGCCCGAAACGGCATTACCCAAATAATCTTTTTCATACCGTTCATATAACGACTGCCATGTACCCAAATCGCTCCAGCCGAAATCGGCAGGTATTACATATACATTGTCCGAAGGTTCCATAATAGCATAATCAATCGAGATATTCGGGCTCATCTCAAAAGCCTTTTTGATGAAACTTTTTTCAGATTTGGTATTGTAAATATCTTTCGCTTCGGTAAACGCATCATAAATATCAATCTGGTGGTTTTTAAAAGCCTTCAACACCGATTGCAGATTCCAGATAAAAATACCCGCGTTCCACAAAAAATCGCCACTTTTCAAAAAACTTTTCGCCAATGCCAAATCAGGTTTTTCAGTAAAAGTTTTCACCTTTAAAAGATGCTCTTGCTTAGCAGTTTCTTCATGCTGAATGTAGCCATAACCCGTATCGGGACGAGTGGGAACCATACCCAACGTAACCAAAGCATCGTTTTTTTCAGCAAAAGAAAGGGCTGTTAAAGTAGTTTCCGTAAACGATTCGGCATTCAGTATTAAATGGTCGGAAGGGGCAACCACCATAGTAGCATTGGGATTAATTTTATTCACTTTATTAGTGATGTAAGCAATGCAGGGAGCAGTGTTTTTCCTTATCGGCTCGCCTAATATTTGATTGCTGTCTAATTCGGGCAGTTGTTTTTTTACAATATCTACATAATCGGCATTGGTAACCACATAAATATTTTCCTTCGGAATAAATTTGGCAAAACGGTCGTAAGTCATTTGTATCAGGGTTCTGCCCAAGCCCAGAATATCTAAAAACTGTTTAGGATAACTCGCCTTGCTTTTAGGCCAAAATCTGCTGCCTACACCGCCTGCCATTATTGCTACGTAGTAATTGGAGTTGTTATTCATGGTTTATTTACTAAAAATGGTTAAAATATATTTTAATAGCGTCAGAAAAATTCTTATTGAAAGCAGAATATATTATCTTTAAGCAACTCACGTTACAGATACCCTTTCTTTCAAGAAGGGTAAAAATAACGATTTACATTTTACAACCTAAAAAAGTGATACAGAATGGCGGCAGAAGCAGCATCATTAACAACAGCCCTGAAAGAATACTTCGGGTTCGAGAAATTTAAAGGGCAACAAGAAAGTATTATTAATAGTGTTTTAAGCGGCAACGATACTTTAGTAATAATGCCCACAGGCGGAGGAAAGTCGCTTTGTTACCAGCTTCCGGCAGTAATGAGCGAGGGTACGGCAATTATCGTTTCACCCTTAATTGCGTTAATGAAAAACCAGGTTGATTTAGTGCGCTCATACAGCAGCAACGATGATATTGCCCATTTTCTGAATTCTTCACTGAATAAAGGTGAAATAAAGCAGGTGAAAAAAGATATTACCGATGGCAAAACCAAGTTGCTGTTTGTAGCGCCTGAAACATTAACCAAAGAAGAGAATATTGATTTTCTGAGAGATGTGAAAATTTCTTTCATCGCGGTAGATGAAGCCCATTGTATTTCAGAATGGGGGCACGATTTTCGTCCGGAATACAGGCGCATCAGGGCAATGATGCAATTGATTGGGCAAGATGTAGCCATGGTGGCATTAACCGCTACAGCCACGCCAAAAGTACAAACCGACATTGTGAAAAATTTAGGGTTGCGTGAACCTAAAGTATTTATGTCTTCTTTCAACAGAACCAATCTATATTATGAGATAAGGCCTAAGGTGAAGAAGGAAGTAGTAGAGCGGCAAATTATTCAGTATATAAAACAGCACGAAGGCAAATCGGGGATTATTTATGTGTTGAGCAGAAAAAGTACCGAAGAGATTGCCCAATTGCTGAATGTAAACGGTATAAAAGCGGCTCCATACCATGCAGGCTTAGACCAGGATGTGCGTGCTAAGACACAAGACGATTTTTTACAAGAGCAAGTGCAGGTAATTGTGGCTACCATCGCTTTCGGAATGGGTATTGATAAGCCCGATATTCGTTTTGTATTGCACTATAATATTCCGAAGAGCTTAGAAAACTATTACCAGGAAACAGGAAGAGCCGGCAGAGACGGACAAGAAGGCAACTGTATTTTATTTTACAGCCATAAAGATGTTCATAAACTCGAAAAATTTATGAAAGACAAGCCGCTTTCTGAGCGTGAAATGGCGGCTCAACTCATTATGGAAATGGTGGCTTATGCCGAAACTTCCGCTTGCAGAAGAAAATTTGTGCTGCACTATTTTGGCGAAACTTATGACGGTAGCAAGTGCAGCAATATGTGCGATAACTGCCGTAACCCGAAAGAACTTTCAGAAGGAAAAGAGCAAGTGGCATTGGTGCTGAAAAGCGTGAAAGAAACAGGCGAAACTTTGATGATAAACAACCTGGTAGATTTTATTACCGGTCGTAAAACACAGGAAATAGAAAACTACGGCTACAATAAAAAAGAATTATTTGGAAAGGGCAGCGAGCAATCTGAATTATACTGGAATTCGGTGATTCGCCACGCGCTAATGAATAATTTAATACTGAAAGATATTGAGCAATATGGCTTGTTGTTGCTCACCGAAGAAGGCAAAAAATTTATTAAAAAACCTACTTCAATAAAATTTGCCATTAACCAGGATTTTACCGATGCAATGGGCAGCGGTAGCAGCGATGAAGAAGAAGCCAAGCCTGCGGTGCTCGACCCAAAGATGTTGGGCTTGTTAAAAGATTTGCGCAAGAAAATTGCCAAAGACCAAAATATTCCTACCTATGTAATTTTTCAGGAAAATTCATTGGAAGAAATGGCAACGCAATATCCTATTACTATTGATGAGTTGTCAAATATTTCAGGCGTAAGTAAAGGTAAAGCCGAACGTTACGGAAAACCGTTTTTGAAACTCATAGAACAATACGTAGAAGAAAATGATATTGACCGTCCCGATGATTTTGTGATGAAATCGGTGATGAACAAGTCGAGCAATAAAGTGGCTATTATTCTTAGTATCGACAAGCGCATTCCGCTGGAAGACATTGCCAAAACACGTAATCTTAAAATGCCTGAATTGGTCGATGAATTGGAGTCGATTGTGATGAGCGGCACCAAAGTGAAAATAGATTATTACTTAGAGGAAATAATTGATGAAGAAATAATTGAAATTGTTTATGATTATTTCCGTGAAGCTGAAACCGATGATTTAGATACCGCTTTTCATGAATTAAAAGGCGAAGGTGTTTCAGTAGAAGAAATAAGATTAATCAGGTTGAAGTTTTTGTCGGAGATGGCGAATTAGAGACTATAGGGGTGTAGTTACTTCACAGCCGCCCTTCTCAACCTGTCGTTTATAGCTTTTCCCAAGCCTTCATCGGGCACTAATTCAGCAAGAATAATGTCGGGTGTTGCAGCATCGAGTTGGCGCAGGTAGGCAAAAATATTTCTGGCTGCTTCATCTAAATTTCGCGTTGCCGATAATTGCAGGCTCAATTTAATTTCAGGGTGGTGATATGCCTTATGAAAGGAAAGCACACCAATAGTTTTTCCTTTATACAACGCCAAATTTTCTTCAATATTCCCAACAATTACCTTAGCGCTGGGCGCATAATGGCTTAGCGTCATGCCCGGTGCTTCAGGATTTTTATTATTCTCATTGCTGTGTTGCACAGTGCCAATTAATGCTTCAATATCTTCAACAGCAAGCCCGCCATAACGTAAAACAGTAGCCTCATCGCCCACAATTTTCACTATGGTAGATTCTATGCCCACCGGGCAATCGCCACCATCTAAAACATATTTCACTTTGTTGCCCAGTTGCTGTAAAACATGCTGC
>CAYSGX010000117.1:0-624 GCA_964430605.1 uncultured Chitinophagaceae bacterium | reverse complement strand
GCTGCGCATTAGTGGCGCTTATATAGCCCGAAGGATTGGCGCTAGGTGCTGCCAGCGGATAATCTAACTGTCTTAAAAGTTGCAACGTTAAAGGGTGGTTGGGTATTCTTATGGCTACAGTATTGTGTCCTGCGGAAACAATATCGGGCACTATTTCTTTTTTGGGCAGTACCAATGTTAACGGCCCGGGCATAAAATGTTCAGCCAATATTAAAGCCTTTTCGGGAAAATATTGAACCAGTTTTTTTGCTTCATTCAAATAAGGTACATGTAAAATCAGTGGATTGAATTGCGGACGGTTTTTAGCTTTATAAATCTTCAGCACCGCATCGGCATCTAAACCATTGGCAGCAAGGCCATAAACGGTTTCGGTGGGAATACCCACCAACTCGCCTGCATCGAGCCATCTTTTTGCGATTGATATGTCTTTGCCTAATTCCAACGGCTGCAAAAATAGGTATTAGTAACATAACACTGTTTTGGAAGAACAATAGACCTCTTTCATAAAGAGACCAAGAAATAGTATTGGAATCCATGTCAATGCTTTGTTGCAGGTAAATCATTCCCCTTACCCCCTCCAAAGCGGGACAGCTTTCCGAAACTTTAAACGATTTCCGCTTAACT
>CAYSGX010000116.1:0-8455 GCA_964430605.1 uncultured Chitinophagaceae bacterium | reverse complement strand
GTCGGGTGGCCCGTGGGACAGAGGCAACGAAGCAGTTAAACTTTTCAAGAGAAACTTTGCCGATACGCTGGTTTGTACCGGAGAAAATATTCCGCATGATTTTAAAGCATTAGGATTAGATATGCCCGAGAGTGAAATCACCGAAAGAAATATGCTGAATCAAGGCGTGCCTAAAGAACAAATTTTATTATTGAAAAAAGGCACCAGTACCAAAGAAGAATCGGAAGAAATTTTAGCATTTTGTAAAACCAGAAATGTAAAAAGTATTATTGTACTCTCAACCGATTTTCACACACGCAGAATAAAACAAGTGTTTAAAAAGAAGTTTGAAAAAGAAGGTATAGAAGTAATTGTGTGGGCTGCACCCGCCAGCAGCTATGATGCGCTTAACTGGTGGCAAAGCGAAAACGGATTGATTGCTTTGAATAACGAATACATCAAGCAACTGTATTATTTGGTGAAGCATTAAATCATATAGGCTATATGATTGTTAAAAAAAATTAAATGAAACCCCAACCTGCCACAAAACAAATTTGGATTATAACAGCAATGATTTTTGCATTGTATATGCTGTTTATTCCGAAAAATTTTGTGGGGCTTGATGGTGAAAACTGGAAAAACTGGTCGCTGTATATTTTTGAAAACGGACTGGCAAAAGCATATAACAATACTGACATCAGCTACCCTCCTGTTTACATTTACGGTCTATATCTTTTCACATTGCTTTTTGATTCGGCAGAAAAATTATTGAGTCATTTATATTTTACCCGCATTATTGCCTTGGCTTTCGATTTCCTCACCATAGCAGTGCTACTCAAATATATTCCGGCTATAAAAAAACAGCCCATCGTAATTTTGTTTTTGCTGCTGAATATTGCTTTTATATACAATTCTCTTATTTGGTGGCAAACCGATAGCATTCATACAGCCTTTATGCTGCTGGCTGCTGTAATGGCATTGTATCAAAAACCCGCATTGGCAATTATGTTTTTTGTATTCGCCATAAATGCTAAACTGAATGCCCTGATTTATGCGCCCGTTATTTTGTTATTGATGATACCTGTTTTCAGAATAAAACCATTTTATATTTTATCATCATTATTTTTTGGCATAGTTACACAAGCAATTTTATGGTATCCGTTTATTAAAGAAGGTAACTTGTCTGTTTGGTACAACGGGCTTTTACAACGAATAGATTACTATCATTTTGCTTCCATGAAAGCCTACAATTTTTGGTATTTATTTCTTGATGCAAATCCAAGAAACATTACTGACGATACTATTGCTTTTGGATTATTAAGTTATAAAAATTTAGGCACATTATTATTCGCAACAGCAACAATGCTTGCAATAATTCCATTAGCCAGAAAAACTTTTCAAAAGCTAAAGCAATGTATTGCATTCAGCGAAAAAGATATAGCGTTTGTGTTTCTTACTTTAGGTTTGCTCACCTTAATATTTTTCTTTTTCCCCACTCGCATTCACGAGCGCTATGCACATGCAGGTGTTTTGTTTTTCTTTGTTCATGCTTGCTATTCGGGCAGTTTCAGGCTATATATTTTATACTCGGTTGCCTACTTCATTAATTTAGAGAAAGAAGCACAGTTTTTATTAATGCCCAATGAAGCAGATGAATTTTTGAAGCCTGAATATATTGCAGTAATTTATTCATTAGTTGGCATAAGTGCGTTTAGAAAAATATATGCTTTCAGATAAGACTATCAACAAAATTTGACTTTACAAACCAATAAACACGCGTTATGCGTTATGTTTGTATAAAGAAATGAAAGTTTATTTTTCCATATTGTTTATTTGTTTCCAATTGCTGCAACTAACATCCCTTGCGCAAAACACCGCATTAGATAAAACACTGAAGCAGGCACAAAGAAAAATGTCGTCAAATAAATATGCCGATGCAATAAAACTTTTGGAAGAGGTATGCATTACAGATTCATCCAATGCAACTGTTTGGTTTTATTTAGGTGAAGCACATTACAAGATTCGCGATTATGTAAGCGCAAAAAAAGATTTTCAAAAAACCTGCGAATTAGACAAAAATAATTTCCCGCTTGCTTCCTATTATTATGCGTTGATGCTAAAAATGAATGGCGAATATACCGAAGCAAAAAAATTATTCCAGCAATTTATAAATACTTACAAGGGCAATGACGAGTATGCAGCTTATGCAAAAGTTGATTTAAAAGGTTGCGATGCCGCATTAACGAGAGAAGAAAATGAAAATGATGAGGCGTTACTAATAAAGCATTTAAGTGGCAATATTAATTCAAACTATTCTGAAATGGCTCCGGTTTTTTGGGATGAAAATACTTTGCTGTATGCTTCATTACCATTAGATACTATGATATTGTTTACCGGACAAACCACTATTGATTATCACATCAAATTTTACTTAGCCGATTTTCAAAACGATTCATTTTTTAACCCGCTGAAAATTGATGATTTTAATGTGCCCAACGCCAGTGTTACAGGCGGTTGCCTTTCTTCCGACAGAATGAAGTTTTATTTTACTGCCTGCTTTGAAGGTGGCACAAAAAGCGCCATTTGCCAAATTTATGTAAGCGAGTTTAAGTATGGCAAATGGAATGAGCCTGAAAGGATTGGCCCACCACTCAACGATTTTCGTTACAGCAATTTGCATCCTACAATTGCTTCTTACAAAAAAGGGAAAGAGATTATGTATTTCACTTCCGACAGGCCGGGCGGTAAAGGCGGAAAAGATATTTGGTTCAGTATTATTGATGCCAACGGGAAATTTTCCGCTCCTCAAAATGCGGGCAGTATCAACACTGTAAGAGATGAAATTACACCTTACTACGACAACCTGAACGGCTTGCTCTATTTCAGTTCTGACGGGCATGTGGGCTATGGCGGCTTGGATGTTTTCAAGGCAACCGGTGAGAAAAATATCTGGACAGATATTACCAATGTTGATTTACCCATTAATTCTTCGGTTGACGATTTTTATTTTAGTTTTCTGCCTGAAAAAAATATGGGGTTGTTGGTAAGCAACCGTTCCGAAGAAAACATTTCAGGCTCTACTTGCTGCGATGATATTTTTTATGTGAAATACACGAAGCCAAAAAAACTAGCGGTAACGGGTTTGGTGAAAGATGCTGATACCAAACGGAATTATGAACTTTCAAACGCCCGTGTATCTATCTATTTAATTGATTCATCAGGAAATAATTTATTGCTGAAAGAAAAAACTAATACCGAAAGTGCCTCCTATTATTTCAACTTAAAACCTAACCAAAATTATGTGTTGAATATTGGCAGAGAAGGTTATTTCAATAAAAATATTCCGTTTAATACTATCGGAAAAGCAGCTCCCGATACTATCCTTTTTGATATATTGCTCGATAAAATTATTGCAGAGAAAACTTATCGTTTAAGCAGTATTTACTATGCTTTCAACGATTTTAATTTATTACCCGAAGCCAAAGCTACTCTAGA
Organism: uncultured Chitinophagaceae bacterium; assembly: GCA_964430605.1. Lineage (GTDB taxonomy): Bacteria > Bacteroidota > Bacteroidia > Chitinophagales > CAIOSU01 > CAYSGX01. The sequence goes on along the minus strand of CAYSGX010000116.1, from coordinate 4,981 downwards.
TACTTTGTTTGAAGTACTGGAAGAAAACCCTGAAATAAAAATTGAATTAAGTTCACATACTGATAGCCGTGGAACAGAAAATTATAATCTTACCTTATCTCAAAAGCGGGCTCAAAGTTGCGTAAGCTATTTAATTTCAAAAGGCATTTCAGCAAATCGTTTAATAGCCAAAGGTTATGGTTCACAGCAGCCTTTGCAGGATTGCAGTGCTGATGAAAAATGCACACAGGAAAACGACTGCGAATGTTATCAGTTGAACAGAAGAACAGAGTTTAAGGTGGTGAGGTGAAGTGATAAGTTATCTGTTTTAAACAGTACGGCTTTAAAATAGCGGAAAAGGAAATAATTAAATTTGAACGCAAAAAATCACATGAAACTTTATTCTCCCTACACCTTCAAAAAATCAGGTAAACAATCTATAAACAGGATTGCACTTGCACCTATGACCAATCTACAAAGCAATTCAGACGGCACTTTGAGCGATGCCGAATATCGCTGGCTTGTTCGCAGAGCAAAAGAAGGCTTTGGTGTTATCATTACTTGTGCCGCACATGTTTCTTTAGATGGGCAAGGCTGGGAAGGAGAGTTAGGCATTTTTGATGATAAGCATCTTGAGGGTTTAACACGATTGGCTGAAGGTATTCGTGAACATAACAGCCTGAGTATTGTACAAATTTTTCATGGCGGAGCACGCAGTCCGCAAAGTGTTACGGGCAGGCAACCGTGGAGTGCCAGCGCACACACCATGAGTATTTCTAAAACGCCCGTTGAAGTGCGTGAAGGCACATTGGAAGAAATTGAAAGCACCATTGAAGCATTTGTACTTGCTGCCGAAAGAGCTTACAAAGCAGGTTTTGACGGAGTGGAACTGCATGGTGCACACGGCTATTTGCTGCATCAGTTTATGAGTACAGAAACTAATAAGCGTACTGACCAGTGGGGAGGCTCATTTGAAAACAGAGCAAAATTTACACGCACTATTCTGCAAAAAATAAAAGCCAAACTTCCTGCTAAATTTATTGTAGGTGTAAGAATTTCACCCGAAGATAAATACACGTTTAAAGGCATTGATTTTGATGAAAGTTTGCAGTTTGCCAAGCTGCTGGCTGATGATAATGCAGACTATATTCACATATCACCTTGGGATGCGTTGAAAAAACCTGAGAAATATTTGCATCTCGATAAAAGCATGATTGAATATTTCAGAGAAGCATTGCCTACGGATGTTCCCATTATAGTGGCTGGTGAAATATGGACAGGCGTTGATGCAGAAAAAGCGCTTTCATTTGGAGCAGATTTTGTCGCACTAGGTAAAGCCGCTATTGGCATTCCCGATTTCCCAACCAAAGCTAAAAACCCGAATTTTATTCCGCAGAAACCACCTTATACAATTGAACATTTGCAGCAAGCAGATTTAAGCGATGCGTTTATAGAATACATGAAACGCTGGCAAGGATTTGTAGTTGATGGTAAGTAATACTAATTCCAAAAAAATTTAAAACACTTCAAACTATTTTTGAAATACAATTGATATAAATTGAAACAACTGTTATTCCTTTGTTTTTGGCTTCACTGTTCATTTACTGTTTATTCCGAAGAATATTTAAATAATTTTAATAATGAGTCTGTTACACCATTCCACTACAGTGTAGCTTCAGGCGACCCGCTGCACAACAGCGTAATACTCTGGACAAAACTGGAACTATCTGCTGAAATCAACGAGGCAAAAGTAATTTGGCAAATCGCTGCCGACAGTTCATTTACCAACCTTACTAATGAAGGCGACACTACCACTTTCAGAAAAAATGATTTCACCATAAAAGTTGATGCCGGTAAATTGCAATCGAATACATGGTATTACTACCGCTTTATTTTTCAGCATAAAATATCGCCTGTAGGCCGCACGAAAACTTTGCCCGAAAGCGGTGAAGCCAAAAATATTCGTTTGGTGGTAGCGAGCTGTCAGGATTATGAATTTGGCTTTTACAATGCTTATAAAAGTATAGTAAGCAGGAACGAAGCCGAGGCTATTATTTTTCTGGGCGATTACATTTATGAATATGAAAGCTATAAAATCAGATATGCGGGTGAGCCTGATAAATTGGCGTTGCGTGTAAGAGAAAATTTTCCGGCACATGAAATTGTAACGCTGGATAATTATCGCAACCGTTACAAAACGTATCGTGCAGATAAAGATTTGCAGGAAGCGCATCGCTGGTTTCCGTGGATATGTGTGTGGGACGACCACGAACATGCCAATAATACCTGGCGGCATGGCGCACAAAATCATCAGCCTGAAAAAGAAGGCGATTGGGAAACACGCCTCAACACCTCCATACAAGTATATCACGAATGGCTGCCTACACGCTTGCCCGATGAAAGTAACCCCATGAAGATTTATCGCCACTTTGAATTTGGCGAGTTGTTTAATTTGGTAATGCTCGATGCCCGGATTATCGGCAGAGATATGCAGGTGAAATCTAAAACCAGTATTTATGATTCGTTGCTGAATACTTACAGCAGAAATCTTTTAGGCAAAGAGCAACTGCAATGGCTCGACAATACTATTGCCAATAATAAATGTAAATGGATGGTGCTGGGGCAACAGATTATGATGAGCCCGCTGCTTATTCACAACCCCATTACCAAAAGCTATAAAATTGGCAATGCCGACCAGTGGGATGGTTATCCTGAAGCAAGAAACCGTTTTTACAATATCATAGAAAAGTATGGTGTAAAAAATCTGGTAGTGCTTTCGGGCGATATACACACGGCATGGAGCAGCAACTTGCCCAAGTATAATTACCGGCAGCGAACGGGCAAAAACAGCTATGGGGTAGAGTTTGTAACCGCTTCTGTTACCTCTCGCAACTTAGGTAAAAGAATTCCTTTGGCACACCGCACCATTAAACTTATTAACCCTCACATCAAATTTGTAGATGCCTATGCACATGGCTATTTTATGCTGAATATTACTGCCGAAAATGTTCGCTGCGACCATATTTTTGTAAGCAATATCAAATCGCACAGATATAAAGAAATAAAAGGCAAAAGTTTTGAAGTGAAAGACGGTGAAGGGTTTTTGAGGAAAGTGAAAAGACGGGAGAAATAATCAATTATCTCCTCAATCCCTTTAAGAGCCATATTACTATGCTTTCTGTTTAACTCTAATTTTAAAATTACCCGCCTCTCTTAGATTGGTTGGTTAATTTAGATACGGCAGATTTTGCGCCTGTGGCTTTGGTTGCTTTAGGCGTAGCCACTTTAGGCGATTCTTTAGGTTTGTCAGATTTCTTGCTTGCTTTTTCTTCTGCTGCCTCCTCTGTTTTTGTATCTTCTGCCTTGGTAACTTCAGTATCAATTAATCCTTTACTATCTAATAAAGTGTACCATTTCAGCATTTTCTTAATATCGCTGAAATACACTTTTTCTTCATCATAATTAGGCAATACTTTCTTGAAGTAGGTTTTCAATTCCAAATTATCCGCTTTGGCATCTATCACAGGATTTTCTTTTTCCTGTTTTTTCATTTCAGCAAAAATTTTCAATAACTCAACGGTATCGTTTCCTTCTATATAAACTGTAATAGTATCTAAAGGCGTAAACATGTGTACTCTGGCTGAAGCAAAAGTGGTTTTACCGTTTTCTAAAGAGGTAATAATCATGCCATCGGCACGCTTAGCAGCGGCTTTGTACAAACCGCTTAATCCGGTTACTGCTACAATATCTTTTAAATCCATAGTGTTATTATTTGCTTCAAAAATAAGAAAACAAATTTCAAATAGCAGTTTCCGGTTTTAATGATTTTAAAAGAAGGTGCATTTTTGAATTTAGTAAACTACAACAAATGCGATTATTACAACAAAAGTTACTGTGGTGATGTATGAGTTGATGTATCATTTTTATATCACTGCAATTTCAATTATCTAATTTTGCGCTAAATACAGCCTGAAAACTTACAACTGAAATTCATGCGCTACTTTTTGGAAATTGCTTATGACGGCACTCATTTTCACGGTTGGCAAATACAACCCAACGGGCGCAGCGTGCAGGAAGAAATCAATAAGTTTTTATCGGTGCTTACCCGCGAAGCCATTATGGTTACAGGCTGTGGCAGAACCGACACAGGCGTTCACGCTTCACAGTTTTATCTGCATTTCGATTGCGAATTTGATTTACAGGAACAATATCTTTTGCGGCTTAACCACATGCTACCGCCCGATATTGCCATTAAGCGTATTATTCCCGTTCACGAAAAAGCCCACAGCCGTTTCGATGCCACCGAGCGCACCTATCAGTATCGCATACACTTTCATAAAAATCCTTTCATCAAAAAATACTCGCTGTATAAGTTTGGTGGCAAGCCCGATTTTGAACTGATGCAGCAAGCCGCACAATTAATGCTGCAATATGAAGATTTCTGGCCACTGTGCAGACAAAACCACGAGGCAAAAACAACGCTGTGTAAAATAATGCGTTCGTTCTGGCGCATAGAAAACGAGGAATATATTTATACCATTACCGCCAATCGTTTTCTGCGGAATATGATAAGGCTCACTGTTGGCGCAATGTTGCAAATAGGCTATGGTAAAATGACTTTAGAAGAGTTTGACCAACACCTGAAAACCAGCGAGCGGTTCGATATACTAAAACCCGCCCAGCCCAATGGCTTGAGCTTAACGGGGGTGAAGTATGCGTATATTTAAGAGTTGTGCGTCATGCTAAGAGAGACCTTGCTAACAATAACAGATATTAATTATGACATTAACCAAAATAGTACTTTTTAGCTTTTTGACAATATTCACTTCCTGCAACGGACAAGAAAAATCAAAAACACAGAAAGATTCAGATACTTCCAAATCTGGTCTAACAGTAGTAAAAAACTTTACGTCAGTTGGTTTGTCTCCCAATTCTGACAATACATTAGTTAGTCAATATATCAGAAGCATTTTTCAGGATTCAAAGGGAAATTTTTGGTTTG
>CAYSGX010000115.1:0-8503 GCA_964430605.1 uncultured Chitinophagaceae bacterium | reverse complement strand
CCAATATTTCAGCCTGAAAAAACGGAGCGATTCATAAATCTTATCTTTGCGAAAAAAAGCAAAACATGACTATTACAGAATCGCAAACAGCTATTGAATTAGAAGCAAGATATGGGGCACACAACTACCACCCGCTCCCGGTAGTTTTGAAAAAAGGAAAAGGTGTGTATCTGTGGGATGTTGAAGGACAAAAATATTATGATTTTCTTTCGGCATATTCAGCAGTAAACCAGGGGCATTGCCACCCAAAAATTATTAATGCCCTGAAAGAACAAGCCGAAGTTTTAACCCTTACTTCAAGAGCTTTTTATAACGATGTTTTAGGCAACTACGAAAAGTATATTACCGGATTATTTGGCTACGATAAAGTATTGCCCATGAACACAGGTGTTGAAGGCGGTGAGACTGCTGTAAAACTCGCCAGGCGCTGGGGCTATGATAAAAAAGGTATTCCTGCAAATGAAGCCAAAATAATTTTTGCCGAAGGAAATTTCTGGGGCAGGACTTTAGGCGCCATCTCCTCCTCTACCGACCCATCGAGCACTAAAGGTTTCGGGCCATTTATGCCGGGCTATGAAATTATTCCTTATAACAATTTAGCAGCATTAGAAAAAGCGCTTCAGGATAACCGTGTTGCCGCGTTTATGGTAGAGCCTATTCAAGGTGAAGCAGGTGTTATTGTGCCACATGATGGCTATTTAAAAGGCGCTTCAGAATTATGCAAAAAATATAACGTGTTGTTTATTGCCGATGAAATTCAAACAGGTCTTGCCCGCACCGGAAAAATGCTGGCTTGCGATTATGAAGAGGTGAAACCTGATATTTTAATTTTAGGTAAAGCATTATCGGGTGGAGTATTGCCTGTTTCAGCAATATTAGCCGATGATGATGTGATGCTGAATATTCAGCCGGGCGAACATGGTTCTACTTATGGTGGCAACCCATTAGCTTGTAAAGTAGCTATGGCAGCTTTAGAAGTTTTGATTGAGGAAGAATTGGCTGAAAACGCTTTTGAACTGGGCAATATTTTAAGAGCCGAATTAAGCGATATCAATTCTTCTTTCATTAAAGTAGTGAGAGGCAAAGGCCTATTAAATGCTATTGAGATTGATGCCAGAAATGAAAACACCGCCTGGGATTTCTGCTTAAAACTAAGAGAGAATGGCTTGCTGGCAAAACCTACTCATGGCGATAAAATACGCTTTGCGCCACCACTGGTAATAAATGAATTGCAGTTAGAAGAGTGTATCGATATTATCAGAGATAGCATTGAGGAGTTTACAGCTTAAAAATTTCCCACAGATTACGCAAATTTGCCCGTTAGCGGCAACCTTGACACACAGGCAACCGATAGTGCGTAAACTGACATTCATACCAGTTTTATTTTTCCTTCTGACAGTTCAGACGACTTTCGGACAGATAAGTAATTCGTGGACTTTTAAGAGCGAGTTAATTGGTTACATGCAAACTCCAAAGGACACTATTTACATTCAGGACAGAAAAAAGTTAGAGAAAATTGGCGGACTAAAATGCACCGACACGATAGTTACCTTCAATAGCACGACAAAATCGGGCGATAAGATTTCTATTTCAATTCGCAATAAAAAATTTATCGCATCCAATCATACACTTAACTTAGCAGACACAGTTTACAAGTTCATTCATAACGAGAAAAGAATTGACTACTTAATCGCTAAAGACCTCATTGACGGCAGACGAGCTTTCGGGATTGACGGGACTTATCCAAAAGTTGAATTAAGTGAAATCAAAATAAAATGGAACGACACATGGTTGACAATTCCCGATAGTGCCTTTCATAACTTATACGAAACTCATCTTTGCTTTGACTACTTACCTGTTGAGGCGTATGTAACTAAGAACAATAAACTGCTTTACATTTATATTTCTGCTTCTGACGGAGTAGGCAGTTATTCAGTAAAACTTGTTTTCAATAGACAAAAATATTTGACGAGAATTGTAAATATAAATGAAATGACTGACGGTTACGACTTTCTTGACGCAACAGCAAAGGAAGAAGAATAGAACATGACGACAACAACTGACATGACAAGAAAGGCAACCGCTAACACGATATATTACTGTGTTTTCAGGAAACAACGTGCTGTTTCTGATACTACGATTACTTCTTCCTTGCCTTAAACGACCATGTGAAATGAAACTTGGCAACAACTACGCCATCTTCTGAAACGCCTTCGGTATATACTTTGGCAGTAGCAACCTCGCCTGTAGCTTTTGCTTTTTCTACGGCTTCAAACAATGCCGCGCCATCGTTGCAGGTAAATGTGGTAACGTTTTTTGCCATCTTTATAAACTGCGCTTCCATATCAACAATAATCACTGCTACTGAAGTGCCTTCTGCCATTAATGCCAAAGCGCCATTCGATAATTCAGCAGCCATACTTAATGCTGCGAAGTAAGTTGAGGCAAAAGGGTTTCTGGTCATCCAGCCATAAGGCACGGTCGCTACACACTGTTCGGCACTTAGCTTTTTAATTCTCATGCCCGATAAAAAACCCAATGGTAATTTTAACAGCAGAAATAATCTGAATAAAAAAACACTGCTTAATCTTTCAATAAACTTTTGTTGTTTAGCGCTTAATTCAACTTTATGAGTAGCTTGTAATGTTGACATACTTTGAAAAATTTGACTAAAGATAAAAAAACAACAGCATTCCGCTATTTATACCGAAACAACTCAGCTTTCCGAAAAAATTAAGTTCAGAATCTTCGGTATTAACTGAAAGTACGTTTCGTTTCCTTCGGAATCTTAACTACTTTCAGTATATGTTTCTTTTCGGTTAATTTTTCGAAAGGCACTTTCAGCCTGTTTACAATTTCCAGCACGGCAGGGCACACCAAAGTATTTTTACAGGTAAGATCAATTATTTGGAAAAACTTTTTTCTATCGGTGTGAGGATATTCACGACAGGCTGCGGGGCGGCTTTCATATACCGAACAATAATTATCGCTTCCTAAAAAAGGGCAAGGGGCTACATTCAGTACATAATCATTGTCTTCATCTATATGCAGATATTGGGCAATAAACTGTTGTGGTTTTATTCTGAAATGCTTAGATAATCGCTCAATATCTTTTTGGTAAAAAATAGGTGAAGTGGTTTTACAGCAGTTGGCACATTGCAGGCAATCGGTTTCTTCAAATACAGCTTCATGAATTTCTTGTACTGTATCATCTAAAGTGCGATGATTAACATTTTTCAGTTTTTGCAAAAACTTTTTGTTTTCAGTCTGCGCATTTTTTGATTTTTTTTTAAACTGCTCTAAATCTATTTGCATGGTATCAAAGTTATAGATTTAACTTTGTGCTTCAATATGTCAAGGCTTAGATTTCACCCTGTAATACACATGCTGTTAGCGACTTTCTTTTTCTCGCTGATGAATTTAAGCGTGAAGTTTTTGCCCAATATACCTGCAGTAGAAATTATTCTTTTCAGGGCTTTAATATCGCTGGCGCTTAGTTATGTATTAATTGTAAACAAAGGGCTAAACCCCTTGGGCAACAACAAAAAGTTTCTTGTATTGAGAGGTTTCTTCGGAATGTTATCGCTCACTACTTTTTTCTTTACGTTGCAAAAAATGCCGTTGGCAAGCGCTGTTACACTACAATACCTCTCTCCTGTTTTCACGGTGTTGTTTGCCATGTTTTTTCTGAAAGAAAAGATACATCCTTTACAACTACTTTGCTTTGCCGTTGCCTTTGCAGGGGTTGCTATTATTCAGGGTTTCGATTCGAGAATAGATTCATTTTATTTGGCATTAGGTGTATTGTCGGCTATATTTTCGGGGTTGGCATATAATTCAGTGAGGAAATTGAAAAATTCAGATCACCCTCTGGTGGTGGTATTCTATTTTCCACTGGTAGCATTGCCTTTTGCTACCGTTGCCTGTTTTTTCAATTGGAAAACACCCGAGGGTATGGAGTGGCTATGGCTGATACTTACGGGAGTATTTACCCAAATAGCGCAAATAAATCTTACCTATGCTTTGCAACATGAAAAACTGGCAGAAATTTCAGGCTTAAATTATTTAGGTATTATTTACGCCCTTGCCTTTGGTTATTTTATTTTCGATGAAAGATTCGATTGGATGGTGCTGATTGGCATCTTTCTGGTATTGACCGGTGTATTACTCAATTTCTTTATTAAACTTCCGAAGGGAAAATAAGCGACTGTTTACTGAAGACTGATAACAGATAACTTACAACATAAAACTCTCCGTTCAAAACGCCACCCTCATGCCACTGCCCATGCCCATGTGGTGCACTCTTCTTTCTTGAATACCAATAGCGTTGATACTAAACTGATAAGTAGGCTCTACAAAGAAATGCCACTTATTTTTCAGAATATATTCCACGCCTGTTGCAAAATAAGCCGATAGATAATATCGCCTGGCATTGTTGACAGAAAACTCGTTGGTAGTGGCAATTGTATTGTTTCTGCTATACCCGCTACCCGATGCAAAATCTTGTGATTCAAACTGAGCATTGCTACCGCCATTCAAATTAGTTTGTACCGAAACATTGGTAGGTATTACCTCAGCACTAGGCATTAATGTATCTATGGGGTAAATGGTAAACTCAAAATTTTCTTTCAGCTTAATATGATTATTAATACCCGCATGTACATACCACCTGATTTTTTCTTTGGAAACAATATGATATTTCAAGCCTAAAGGAATATTCAGCATGGTAATGTCGCAGGTATATTTTTCAGGTTGTTTTATAAAAATATTGTTATTGGGATTACTGATTTCAAAATAGTTTTTGGCAAAATGAAAAGCATTGGTGAGGGCAATTCTTTTTCCGAACAATACTTCGTGATAAATACCTGCCGCATAGTATGGCTTATGAAAGAAAAAAGGACTGTCGCCTTGCTGCCTGCCAACGCTTGTAGCCGCAACAATTCCCGAAATACCTAAAGCATAATGCACCTTCTTTTTGTGCGGTGCTTTGATAGTTGTTTTATCTTCTTCATCATGTTTTACATCAATCAATTGCATCGCTGTAGCTTCAAAAATTATCTTATCAATACTCGCCACAAAAGAAGCAATTAATGCTTCATTATAGGCAGCATTTTTTTCAGCGGCAGCAATAACATTTTCAGTATCGCTATAATTTTCAGCAGTAATATTACGCTTCGATTTTTTACTGCCACGGCTACTCATAAACGTTGCATTATTGCGTTGATTGTTGTTATCGGTTATCATATTGTCATTGCCACCGTTGTCATTCATTTTTCCTTTAGTCCGAATGGTGTTTGCACTTGTGTTGAGTACATATAATGTATTATTTTTTTCGGCTGAATGAATTATGGGTTCAGTTATAACATTATCAGCATTGATGATATTGTTGGCATCGGCAATATTTTTTTCAGCATGATTGTAAAAATAAAAGGTAGTGCCACCCATTAGAAACAAGGCGCTGCACACTCCTACCCACCAGAAAATAAAACCTCTTTTCTTCTTTTCATTATTGAGTATAGCCTCCATTTGCACCCAGGCGTTGGCATCAAATGGCACTTGCATCTGTTGCAATTTTTCCTTTAGTATTTTGTCTTGTTGTTCTTCATTCATAATGGCGAAACTTTTACTTTGCTATATGCTGTTATCATTTCCTGTAATTTCATTCGTGCCTTGGCTAAATTCGACTTTGAAGTACCTTCTGAAATGCCTAACCGCTCACCTACTTCCGCATGGTTAAAACCTTCCACCACATACAGATTAAACACTGCCCTGTATGATGGCGGCAACTGATTTACCATTACTAAAATTTGTTCGGCTTGCATTGCGGCAATAATATCACTGGTATCTTCAACAGGCTTTACAAATTCAATATCATCGTGCCGGTGGCGTATCTCGGAACGCAGATAATCTATGGCAGTGTTTACCATGATACGATATATCCATGCCTCCAGATTACTGCCCTTTTCGGCATAAGTTTTTATTGATTTAAAAACCTTAAAAAAGCCCATATTCAGCATCTCGGCAGCTTGTTCTTTATGCGAAGCATAGCGCATACATACCCCCATCATGCCGCCATAGAAACGCTCATACAAATGTTTCTGCGCCAGCCTGTCATTATCAATGCAGCCTTTAATTATTTCGGGTTCGGTCACACTTTTTTAAAAATTCAGAATACTAAACTCAAGATTCAAAGTTTTACTTTGTTACAGTAATCACGCTCAGCAGACTAATATTTTCCAGATTAGTATAATCATACTGATACAAGCCGTTCTGCCCTATCATCATCAACTTTTTATTACCATAAGGTATAACATCAAACGCCTGAATATTTCTGAAATGCGCTACTTGATTGTTGGAAATGTTCAACACATTCGCAGCATTATACACCTTCAACCCTTCGCTACCATCGCAAATAAACAGTGTTCCATTATCTATGCCCAGTCCATGCGGATTGTGCATGGGGTAAGTAGCCACTAATTGCGGGTTTGCTAAATTCTGAATATTAACCACTTCCAGTTGGTCTATCACATTATTGCAATCGTTGCCGCTTCTTAGCGTTACGTAAGCATAGTTATCATCTACCGCTACAGGGTCGCAGGCTGTGGCATGTTCATAGCTCGAAACCAATGACGGACTGTTTGGATTGGAAATATTATAAATAAACATGCCGTTTGATGAACCAATAAATAAGTGGTTTTTATACGGAAAAATGGTTTCAATATTTCTACCCACAGTAGTATTTCCCGATGCAACAGGATTGGTATTGGCGCTGATATCGAAAAGTAATAAAGAAGAATTATCTACCACATACAGCATATTGCCCCAAATGGTAAAACGCGCCATAGAGCCACCCACACCTGGCGAAATAGTAGAAGACTTAAAACCACCACTATTGCCCGAAGTTGTCATAATTTCACTTGATGCACTGCCATCAAACATGGTAGGCCCGCCCCACCAGCCGCCACCGTTGCAATCCATTTCCATCTCTTCGGTAACCTCTTCTTCCAGCCAATCTACTACTACGCCTTTTTCTCTGTTGGCAAAGCCGCCATTGGTATAAACCCTGTATGGCAACACATTTTCATTTCTTTTTAAAACAGTAACCGATGCAGGGTTGGAAATATCCAGCGTAATTAAATCAACATAGCTGTCGGCATACAGCACATTGCCGATAGCGGCAATATCCATATTACCAGGAATATTGATAAACGCGATGTTTTGTGGCGATGCAGGGTTGGTATTGTCTATTATGTGAATACCTTTATCGGTTTCGTTAATAAAAATATAATTGCCTTTCATGTAAATTTTTCCCGGGTTCTTCAACGCTTGTGCAGGTTCTGACTTGACTGATTTTCTCAGTTCATCATAGCTCATATATACAGGCTCATACTTTTTGTAAGTAACGGTTTGTACACATTTGTCTTTTTTGCAGGCACTGAAAGTAAAAATGCCGATAAGGGCAACAGTAAGCGTCAGTAATTGGTGTCTGGTTTTCATAATTATGATTTTTTTGTGTTAGAGGCAACGGTTTCAGAAAGCTAAACGTTATGTTTGCTGAATGCGTTGCCTCACCCTCTAAAATATTTTTTATGTTCGGAAAGTTATGGCTTTTTACAGTATTATTTATTTCAATGCAGCACATCGCGACTGCACAGAAAAACACTGAAAAAGAAGATGTAGTATATCTGAAAAACGGCAGCATTATAAGAGGTAATATTCAGGAACAAAAAATGGGCGAAAGCCTGAAAATAGAATTGCTGGGCGGCAGCATACTGGTGTATCGGCACAACGAAATTGACAGCATTAAAAAAGAAGATAAAATTGCCGCAGCCAAATCAAAACCTGAATTTGTTATAAAACAAAAGGGTTATCGGAATATTACCGAAGCAGGTATCATATTTGGCAAGGGCAATAACAATAATTACAGCTATTACTACGGCTATAACCGCAACGATTTTGGTGTACAATTGCATACTATTAATGGTTATCAGTTCAACCGGTTTTTGTTTGTAGGGGCTGGCGTGGGTATTGAACGTTTTATTTCTTATCGCCAAAGCTTCGCCCCATTTTATGTAAGGCTTTCAAGCGATTTACTGAAGAAGCGGGCCACGCCCTATATCTTCACTGATATTGGTTATGCACTATTCTGGGTGAATGATATCAGTTACGATTCATACAACTACTATAACAATAAAGGCGGGTTGTTTCTACAAGCCGGTGGCGGTGTAAGAATTTTTACCCACAGCAAAACTTCAGTACAAATAGGTGCAGCATACAAGAGAAGCCACAGCAGCAGTAATTGGGAATACAGCTATGAGGGTAGCCCGGACTACGATTTAAAACGAGCTTATCAGCGCGTAGTTTTTATGGTGGGAGTTAGTTTTTAATCTTTGCTTTTTAACCTGAATTAAGATTAACAACATTTCAGCTTACCTCACCTTTTCAGCCTTAAAGTAACCGGTGGTTTCGTCTATTTTAAACTTCTTGGGTTTCACGCTTAGCG
>CAYSGX010000114.1:8122-8628 GCA_964430605.1 uncultured Chitinophagaceae bacterium | reverse complement strand
CATCAAGATTTTCTAAGCGGCTCCAGGAAACTTCAGAAATATGTAACAAACCCTGCTTACCCGGCATAAACTCTACAAAAGCGCCAAAAGGCTGAATGCTCTTCACTTTACCTTCGTAAGTTTCGCCAATTTCAGGTTGTGCAACAATACCTTTAATCCATGAAACTGCTTTATCAATAGCTTCTTTATTATCCGCTGAAACAGCAACGTTACCAAAGTTCCCTTCTTCCTGAATGGTAATTACAGTACCGGTTTCTCTTTGTATTTCCTGAATTACTTTTCCTCCGGGGCCAATGATAGCTCCAATAAATTCTTTATCTATTTTGAAAGAAATAATTCTGGGCGCATGTGGTTTGTAATCGGCATTAGGTTGGGCAAGTGTTTCGGTAATTTTACTCAAAATATGCAAACGCCCTTCTTTAGACTGGTGCAAAGCATTCATTAATGTTTCGTAAGGCAGCCCGTCAATTTTCAAATCCATTTGAGTAGCGGTAACACCTTTAATC
>CAYSGX010000114.1:0-8112 GCA_964430605.1 uncultured Chitinophagaceae bacterium | reverse complement strand
TAGTTTCCGGTTTCATCGGTAATTAAACCCATGGCAATGCCCGAAACTGGGTTTTTAATTTGAACCCCCGCATCCATCAACGCTAATGTGCCGGCACAAACGGTTGCCATTGAAGACGAACCATTCGATTCTAAAATATCAGATACAATACGAATGGTATAAGGATTATCAGGAATTTGGTTTTTTAACGCGCGCAATGCCAAATTACCATGCCCTACTTCTCTCCTGCCTGTACCTCTTAATGGCTTGGCTTCTCCGGTAGAATATGGAGGGAAATTATAGTGCAACAATAATTTGTTGGTGCCTTCAAAAACAACTCCGTCAATTAATTGCTCATCTAATTTAGTTCCCAAAGTAACTGTGGTTAAAGACTGTGTTTCACCTCTGGTAAAAACTGCCGAACCATGCGCGGAAGGCAAGTAATCTACTTCGCTCCAAATCGGGCGGATATCGGTAGTGCCTCTTCCGTCTAAACGGATTCTTTTTTCCAGAATAGCTTTACGGCAAGCCTGATTTTGTGCATCGTGCAAATACTTTTTAGCTAAACCTTTCTTTTCGGCTAATTCTTCTTCAGAAAGTGTCGCTAAAAATTCATCTTCTACTTCAGCAAATAATTTCTTTCTTTCGTGTTTTGAAGCAATACCTTTCGCGGCTACATCAAAAAACTTTTGAGCAGTAGCGGCATTTATTCTTTCTCTTAATTCTTCATCGTTATTCTCGTGGCTGTATTCGCGGAAAACACCTTTTTTGCCAACCGCTTCGGCCAATTCTAACTGGAAATTACATTGAACAATTATAGCTTCATGGGCAAATTTAATTGCCTCAACCATATCTTCTTCCGAAACTTCTTTAAACTCGCCTTCAACCATTAAAATATCTTTAACAGAACCGGCAACCACCATATCAAAATCAGATTGTGCCAATTCTGAAATAGTGGGGTTTATTTTAAACTTTCCATCAATTCTGCCAACTCTCACTTCTGAAACCGGACCGTTAAACGGAATATCAGAAACTGCAATTGCCGCAGATGCCGCTAAACAAGCGTAAGCATCGGGCATAACATCTTTTTCAGAAGAAATAAGATTAACTATCACTTGTGTATCGGCATGATAATCACTTGGAAATAAAGGTCTTAAAGCTCTGTCAATTAAGCGGCAAATCAATATTTCATATTCTGAAGCGCGGGCTTCTCTTTTGAAAAAACCACCGGGGAACTTTCCGGCCGCGGCATATTTTTCCTGATATTCAACGGTTAATGGCATAAAATCAACGCCATCTTTAGCATCAGGCGCTGATACTACTGTAGCCAACAACATCATATTCCCAACTTTCAACACTACAGACCCATCGGCTTGCTTGGCCAGTTTTCCGGTTTCAATTTCTACTACTCGCCCGTCACCTAAGCCGAACGACTTTTTAATTCCTAAATTAATACTCATAAATTGTATTGTATTTTACAAATGTGTTCAAAAAGAAAAAGCCCGAAAGGGCTTTTTCAAGTTTCTTTATTTTCTCAAATCGAGTTTTGCTATCAACGCACGGTAGGCATTAATATCTTTCTTGGCGAGATAATTTAATAAGCGTCTTCTTTTACCTACTAACATAATAAGTGAGCGGGTAGATGAAAAGTCTTTTTTAGCGCCTTTCAAATGCTTGGTAATATGCGAAATGCGTTCACTGAACATTGCAATTTGCGCTTCTGTAGATCCGGTGTTTACTTCTTTACCACCAAATTCTTTAAAGATTTCAATCTTTCTTTCTGTTGTAAGACTCATTTTCTATAATCTTGATTTATTCTTAGAGGTGCAAAAATATGAATAAGTTTTGGATAGGTAAAATATTTCCTAGAATAATATTATATACCCCTCATAAGAATTATGTCTGAAAAAACTTATTACCCGCCAATTGATTGGGTTAACCGCTTAATCTGGCTGTCCCACAGGCGAATCTGGTCGGGAATTTCTTTTTCATCGGCAAAATCGGTTATTTCGAGAATAGTATCTCTGGTAACTTCATTTTTGTAGATACGGAATTGGAAAAATTCATCTTCTTCCATCCATTCCCAACGGTATCTTACCCTGTATTCTTCAATCCATTCTAATATTATTGCATTGTCTTCAGCACCCGCGCCTCTCCATGAAAAAGAAATATCGTCTCCGTTAATATCTACTTTATCGGCAAACCATAATACCAAGCCCGATGGCGTGGTTACAAAATCGAATAAAATGGCCGGAGAAGACTTAATGGTATATTCAATTTTGTATGATTTTCTACCGCTTATACTTCTTTCAATTACCGGTTTTTCATCAATAACATGCTTTACAGGCATTGTTACCGAAGTAAGTGTTTTTTGTTTTGGCTGCTTCCCTTTGCCTCTTCTGGGCTTTACTTCAGGCTCGTCTAAATCTAAAACTGATGATGAAGTGTCGGTATCTACTATTACATCATCAAGAATCATTTCTTCCTTAGGCGGCTTGGCAGCCTTACCCGGCTTTTCCTTCTCGGCTGCCTTAGATTTTTTTGCAGTTTTTTCTTCTTTCTCTGTTTTCTTCTTACCCGGTTCGGCTTTAACAGGCTTTTTAGCCACCGCTTCCTTTTCTGTTATCGCTTTCTTTTTAGGCAATTCTTTTTCAGCAGGCTTTGATGCTTTTTTTGCTACCGTTACTTTATTTTCAGTTTTAGCCGCCTTTTTAACCGGGGCTTTCTTTGCCACTACTTTTTTCGCTGTTGATTTTGCCATGCTTAGAGCTTCTTTAGCTACACTTTATTTTAAATGAATTATAACTTGTGCAAAAAAAGCAGAATTTTTGATACTACCAAATAATATTGCCAAAAATATTAGTTAACACATGTTAGTTAACTACCGCAAAAATTATTTGAATGCGCATTATCTGCTCTCAAAGCCTTCTTTTAAAGGTATTTCGGCTAACATACAAATCATTTTTCAAAAAACAGCATTTGCCACTTTTAGAAGATTAAATAAACTTACAATTAATGTCAATTTCAGATTAACTCCTAAACAAAGTTTTCTCTAAATGTCTTTTTTCGTAATGTCATGTTGTTGTAAAGTAAAATGAAACCACAATAGATACATAGTGTTGTATGTCTGTAATTTTTATGGCTATTGTGTAATTTGCTTGCAAACTATGATAACTTCACACATTAAGTAAACATAGAAACGCAAGCGTTTAAACATATCCAGACCAAACTTATATTAGGATGTCTGAACAATAAATTAAGTTATTTATAAAACTATGTTTTTCTATGTGGTTTGTAAAAAAAATATTTATTACCATAGATTTTTTTGAGTTTTTAATCCATAACTCTCGTTACAATTAACATGTTTTCTGAAAATAGCTAAACAGAAAGCCTGCCGATAGCTGCTAATTTGTATTTTTGCACTCCATTTTAAAACACATTCAACCCATTTTACTATGAATAATAAGTTTGAAACCGAATTGAACAATTGGATTGAGAGAGAAAAGAATGCCATTGAATTGATGCGTGTAGCGGCTAACCTATGGTTAGACAAGTCGGTAGAACTGATTATTATGCGCAGAAAAATTTATGATGACACCGTAAAACAGGTTATAAACGATCACTTATATGCTGCCCGTTATTTAGATAAACCCATTTCAGTAAAACTAACTTTAAAACTTACTGAAATTATTGCCCAACAGGAACTTCCGCCTGCAAGAATTGATGTGGGCCGTTTAGCTTCGGAATACTTAGATGCCGGACAACCCGATACCGATACGTTTATAAAAGAAAAGTTAGCCGATATTATTGCCAAGAAAGATTTCAGGCTAAAACCAAAAGATGTGGTATTGTATGGCTTCGGAAGAATTGGTCGCCTGGCAGCACGTATTTTGGCAGCAGAAGGCGGTAAAGGCGAGCAGTTAAGGCTGAAAGGTATTGTAGTGCGCGGAAAAGCCGATGGCAAAGACATTTTGAAACGTGCCAATTTGCTGCGTAAAGATTCGGTACACGGAAAAATGAAAGGCACTATTGTTGAAGATTTGGAAAACAACGCGCTTATCATTAACGGGCAATTTGTAAAATTGATTTATGCCAACTCGCCTGCTGAAATAGATTATACTGAATATGGCATTAATGATGCTTTAATTATTGACAACACAGGCGTTTGGAGAGATAAAGAAGGCTTGAGCGAGCATTTAAAATCTAAAGGTGCAAGCAAGGTAATGTTAACCGCCCCGGGCAAAGGCGACCTTCCCAATATTGTTTATGGCGTAAACCACCTTATCGAAGGCTATAAAGACGCGCCCATTATTACCGCGGCATCTTGTACTACCAATGCCATTGTTCCGGTATTAGAAGTGGTACATAATTTATTTGGTATTGAAAGAGGCCATATTGAAACGGTGCATTCTTATACCAACGACCAAAACTTGCTGGATAACTACCACAAAAAATTCCGCAGAGGAAAATCGGCTGCATTAAACATGGTAATTACCGAAACAGGCGCTTCAAGCGCCATTGCAAAAGTATTACCCAACCTGAAAGATAAATTTACAGGCAATGCCGTGAGAGTACCAACACCTAACGTTTCTTTGGCTATTCTGAATTTACAATTAGACAAACCTACCTCTATAGAAGCTATTAATGAAGTATTGAAACAAGCCTCTTTATTCGGAAGCTTATGTGAGCAAATTGATTATTCTTTATCTAACGAATTAGTTTCTACCGATGTAATTGGCAACCCTCATGCTTCGGTAGTAGATGCTCCGGCAACAATTGTTTCGCCCGATGGAAAAAGCCTGATATTATATGTATGGTACGATAACGAGTTTGGCTACACCAAACAGGTAATTCGCTTAGCTAAATATGTGGGCAGCGTAATTCGTTTAACCTATTATTAAACATAAGATAAAAGACGTGAGACAAAAGATTAAGGAAGTTATAAACCTTACACTTTTAACTGAAAACTTTAATCCGTCAGCTAAAGCAGACGGCAATCAGAAAAGGAGCTTTCATAAATTCGGGAAATTCATTGCCGTTAGGCTTTAGCCAACGGCAGCAAATTCTGAAAAGAACAATTTCTCAACAACAAACTTTTAACTGATAACTTATAACTGAAAACTTTTTTACAATGTTTGAAAATCTTACGGAACGGCTCGAAGGGGCGCTGAAAAATCTTAAAGGCGAAGGCAGAATTTCTGAAATAAATATCGCGGCTACACTTAAAGAAATTCGCAGAGCATTGGTTGATGCCGATGTAAACTATAAGATTGCCAAAGAATTTACCGACACCGTAAAAGAAAAAGCCTTAGGCGAAAAAGTGATTAATTCCGTTTCGCCTGCACAATTAATCGTTAAAATAATGAACGATGAGCTGACCCAACTAATGGGTGGCGCAACAGTAGATATTAACCTGAAAGAAAATCCAAGTATTATATTAATGTCGGGTTTACAAGGCTCGGGTAAAACTACTTTCTCGGGTAAACTTGCCAGCTTTTTAAAGTCGAAAAGACAGAAGAAACCTTTGTTGGTGGCTTGCGATATTTACCGCCCCGCTGCTATTGAACAGTTAAAAGTTTTAGGCGAACAAATTGGGGTGGAAGTTTACAGCGAGCCGGGCAATACCAACCCCGTGCAGATTTCGCAAAATGCTATTACTTATGCCAAGCAAAATAATTTCAACTTAGTAATAATAGATACAGCGGGCCGCTTAGCGGTAGATGAGCAGATGATGGATGAGATTGCCCGTGTGAAACAGGCTATTAATCCGCACGAAATTTTGTTTGTGGTAGATGCCATGACCGGGCAAGATGCCGTAAACACGGCTAAGGCTTTTAATGAAAGATTAGATTTTACCGGTGTAGTGCTTACCAAGCTCGATGGCGATACCCGCGGTGGTGCAGCTTTATCTATTAAATATGAGGTAAAGAAACCTATTAAGTTTGTGGGGACGGGCGAAAAGATGGATGCCCTCGATATTTTTCACCCCGACCGTATGGCGCAGCGCATATTGGGCATGGGCGATATTGTTACATTTGTAGAGCGTGCCCAAAATGAATATAATGCCGAAGAGGCAGCCCGCCTTCAGAAAAAAATAAGAAAAAATGAATTTGATTTTAACGACTTTTTGGCGCAGTTGAATCAAATTCGTAAGATGGGAAATATTAAAGACCTTTTGGGAATGATACCCGGCATGGGCAAGGCCATGAAAGATATTGATATTGATGATAATGCCTTTAAGAAAATTGAAGCCATTATACTTTCCATGACTCCTTCAGAAAGAGAAAACCCTGAATTAATAAATGGCACACGCAGAAAAAGGCTGGCTGATGGCAGTGGCAACTCAATACAAGAAGTAAATCAATTTATTAAGCAGTTTGACGACATGAAGAAGATGATGAAAACCATGAACAAGCTTAATGTGGCAGGCAGAAGCATGAAAGGCTTTTCGCCTTTTGGAAGGTAATACTCAACAACTTAAATGTCTAAATGATATTACCTCACTGCCACCCTTGTTGAATACACTCCTTCATTGCCTGTTACTTTCAGCATATATATTCCCGGTTGAAAATGCTGCACATCAATTTTTTTGGTTGTGGTGAAAATATTTTCCGTGTTATTTTCTTCATACACTACGCGCCCCGAAATATCAAATAGTTGCAAGCTATTGTAAGGAGAATTGGTTTTAGTAAAATCAATATTAATCAAATGCCCGGCAGGGTTTGGAAACACTTTTATTTCTGCATAAATATTTTTGGCAGCAATGCCTGTAGCCGATATGCAGGGGTCGGCAGCGGCAATACTATCTAAATAACCTTTCAGATAAATAAGATATACCTGCCCGCAATCTCCATGCCCCAGCGAAGGGTTCAAATCGGTAGTATCTATACCGGTCGCGCCATTCTGAATAAAATAAGTATAGGCATTTTGCGTGTTTTCAATGGGCACTTGCCTGTCGTTGGCACAATGCACCATCAGCATAGGGGCTTGCGGCACCCACTCATAAATATCATTATCTCTAAGTGCATTTCTAAGCGGATGGTTAGGATTGGCAATGAATGAATCTATTACATGCTGATGAAAAATTAACTTGGGGGTATCGGGCATAAAACCATTGATATAACCTATACTGCGGGTACCATCGATAAGAGTAGGCAGAATGCTGTCGTAAGGCGCTTTGAAATATTCGGCAGGGTCGCTGAACAGGTTGTAAACAGGATTCCAGGTAAACAATAAAAACGGCAGGTAGCCGGGCGAAGGATAACGCACATCACTTACCATTAAATCGGCCATAGCACCCGACATATCGTAGCTGCCTGCCCCGGGAAAAGATTTAGAGACCGTAAATTCGTCAGCAAAATATTTCTCAATATATTGATGGGTAACCATAGTGGAATAACCGCCTTGTGAATAGCCGGTGAGAAACAACTCATCGTTGAGCGTAATATTCAACTCGGCACAAGCTTCTTTTACCGCCCTTAGCAGGTTGATGTTTGCCATGCCTTGTGTGTAAGCATGCAGATAATAATGAGGCCAGTCGCCATCGCCCATGCCAAAGTAATCAGGCTCGCACATCACAAAGCCGTTAGAGCCTGCTACAAGCCCTACCCTGCCCTCTCCGTTGAGCCTTGAAGGAACATCTTCTTTTACCGATGTGGTTCCATGCGAATAATTGATAATTGAAAGCGGGCAATTCAAATTTTGTGGCACCACCATTAAGCCTGTGGCGACTTTCAGGGTTGAATCAAAATCTTCGGTATAGTAGGTAATCTTATAAGCATCAACCCCAAGCCTTGTGGAAAAAATAAAAGTAGGTACATTGTTGACGGTAAGTACCGAATCTATTTCTTGCTTGGAAAAAGAAGCAATAAGTGTTTTGCTGATTAATGTTTGCGCCTGTAAACTGAAACATACTGCCGAAAAAATAATGGCGGGGAATAAAGTTTTCATAGTTGGTTGTGGTTTAGTAACAGGGAAGTCAGTGAAAAATAGAAAAAGGTAGCCTATCATAAGTTCTATAAACCGAAAAAAAGAAAAGATTTCACCCCCGTTATTCGGAATTTATAATCACTATACTATTCGAAACCTTGAAAAACGGTATTTTTTGAGTGGACTTTAGTCCGCTTTTTAAAG
>CAYSGX010000113.1:1981-8637 GCA_964430605.1 uncultured Chitinophagaceae bacterium | reverse complement strand
CCATAGACGATAGTCAATAGTCCATAGAAATAAAAAGTGAGATTACAGAAAGTAGAAGTCAGATTGAAAATAAGGAAAGCCCAAGCCCCCCTTGTGTGTTAGCTTGCAGCGATTGCGAAGGGGGTAGGGGGATGAAATAAAATTGAAACCATAAAAACCATAACTCATCAGCGTTCAATTTAACGCTGAATGTAATCCGTAAGAAAATAGATTTGTAAATTAGAGCAAACAATATTTATGAAATCAGTTACCTTTTTATCTAAGTCGAAAACCAAATTAGACTTGCTAATCAAAGTAACAAAAGAAATGGGCATAGCAACTTCAGCCGATTATGAGCTGACCGATGAAGATATGGTTACGCATGGAACTCCTGTAAACAGAAAAGCCCTTGAAAAATGGCTTTCTAAAGATGATGGAACATCATATTCTTCGGAAGAAATGCGAATAATGTTAAAAGAAGAAATGGCTGATTACAGAGCGAAAAATAATTAGGAAATCCCGGTCCCCTTTGAGGAGGTAGGAGGATGAAATATAAAACCATGTATAGAAAAATAACTTTGATTTTTGTCGTAATATTAATTCTCTTGCAAAATGTCTATGCTCAATTTATATGGCGAGAAACTTTTATTCCTCCTGCAACAACAAGATATGACGATGTTTTTTTCTTAAACCCCAATCTTGGGTGGACGGCAGAGTCTTCTAAAATCAATAATTTAACTAACGTAACTAACATCTACAAAACTACCAATGGTGTTGATTGGGAATTAATAAACAGAATTACTGGGACAGAAAGGGCAAGAAGTATTGAGTTTTATAATAAGAGCATTGGTTTCTTAGGTTCTTTAGATAGTTCTCTATACAGAACAAAAGATGGTGGGGTTACCTGGGAAAACATTACATCAAATATAGGGAATCCAATTTCCGGAGTTTGTGGTATTGCTATTAGTGAAGGTGTGGTTTATTGTGTTGGGGCGTATTTCGGTGGTGCTTTTATTGCAAAATCATTAGACTTAGGTGATACATGGACTTATAAAAACATGACCCATTTGTGTCATGGGTTGGTAGATGTACATTTTTTAAATAAAGATACCGGCTTTGTTAGTGGAACCGCATTGACTAATCCTATTTGGTCAACCAGAAAAGCCATATTACTATCAACTTTTGATGGTGGCAATACTTGGAATATTGCTTATAAAACTTCATTTAATGATTACAGTTTCTTTCCTGATTCATATGAATATGCTTGGAAAATTTTTCAGCAGAATCATCAAAATATTTTTGTTTCTATTCAGAACACTATGTTCACAAGCTTGAGAATATTAAAATCAAGCGATAGAGGCTTAACTTGGAGCGAGATAATTGTTGATTCAGTAGGTCAAGGGCCAAATAGCCTATACTTATCTGATAGTCTTGGAAATCGTGTTGATACAGTTTTAGAATTTAATAGGTTTATTCAGGGAGTAGGTTTTTTAGATTCAAATACAGGTTGGGTTGGCGGACACTTCAATGGTTATTATGAAACAAGTGATGGCGGGCAATCATGGAATTATATAAACTCAGGAAAAAATTATAATAGGTATTTCAAGCTCAATGACTCAACCATATATGCTAGTGGGGATTTTATTTATAAATATTCCGATAAAGCCCTTGTAAGTTCTAATGCTACTTCAATAAAGTCAGAAAGTATAATTAAAAATGTTTTCTATCATCAAGATAACAATACAATTAACATATCTATTTCCCTGAAAGCAAAATCATTTATTGAGATATTAATTTTTGATAGCAATGGCAAAGTAGTTTCAAAAATAGATGGTTCTGTAAAATTACCAGATGATTATAATTACTCTTTCAATTCACTGAATCTAAGTTCAGGTATATACTATATCATGCTTTACTCAGATAATTCACTGGAGTATAAAAAGGTTTTAAAATTCTAACTCAAACCACTGAAAAAAATATCAACTAAAATGAATTCAATAAAAAAAATCCTCATTGCCAACCGTGGCGAAATTGCCATCAGGGTAATGCATACCGCAAAAAAAATGGGCATTGCCACCGTTGCCGTTTTTTCCGAAGCTGACAGAAACTCGCTCTTTGTGAAAGAAGCCGATGAAGCCGTTTGCATTGGTGGCTTTCAACCCAACGAAAGCTATTTGGTTCAGGATAAAATTATTGAAGCGGCAAAACAAACTAATGCCGATGCCATTCATCCCGGATATGGTTTCCTGTCGGAAAATGAATCGTTTGCCAAGCGGTGCAGGGAAGAAAATATCATTTTCATTGGTCCTTCGCCCGAAGCCATTTATGCTATGGGCGATAAAAAACGCGCGAAAGAAATTGTATCGAAGCACAATGTCCCTGTTATTCCCGGGTATAATGGCGCAGACCAATCCGTAGAAACGTTAAGCGCAAAAGCCAAAGAAATCGGTTTTCCTGTTTTGCTGAAAGCAAGCGCGGGCGGGGGTGGCAAGGGTATGCGCATTGTGCGCGAAGCAAAAAACCTGCCGAAAGAAATTGAAGCCGCCAAGCGAGAATCACTTTCTGCCTTTGGCGATGATACTTTGTTAATTGAAAAATATTTTGATAGTTCGCGACATATTGAGTTTCAGATTTTTGGTGATAAGCACGGCAATATTGTTCATCTGTTCGAGCGCGAATGTTCCATTCAAAGACGCTATCAGAAAATAATTGAAGAATCGCCATCGCCTGTTTTAACTCCTGAACTCAGGAAAAAAATGGGCGAAGCCGCAATCAACGCAGCCAAAGCCATTAACTATGATAATGCAGGAACAGTGGAATTTATTCTGACACCCGATGGCAGTTTTTTCTTTCTTGAAGTCAATACAAGATTACAAGTAGAACATCCCGTAACCGAAATGGTTACAGGTTTGGATTTGGTACAACTGCAAATTGAAACAGCCGAAGGCAAGCCGCTTCCGTTTAAGCAAAATGATTTGCAGCAAAACGGTCATGCTTTGGAAGTTCGGCTTTATGCAGAAGATGCTTATAATAACTTCATGCCTGCCATTGGCGAGGTGTTGTATTTCACGCCATACAAAGAAGCGGGGGCGCGTTTCGATTCGGGCATCGCAACAGGTTCGGCAATAGATATTTATTACGACCCCATGCTTGCCAAAATTATTACGCATGGCGCTGACCGCAGCGATGCCATTCGTAAAATGCTGCACACGCTTTCCAAAACGGTTTATCTCGGCACAACCACCAACAAACATTTTTTACAACGTGTATTAAATGCTCCTGATTTTCTTTCAGGAAATTTTGATACTTCGTTTATTGGTGCACACGCAGAATTAGTGCAAAAGCCAAAATTAGAACCTGCCGCTTTGCATCGGCTTTTAATTGCCGCCACTTTACAGAGTTGGCAGCAACGCGAAAAAAACAGAACTGTATTAAAAGAACTGCCTGACGGCTGGCGAAATATTTTTTACCAGAACCAACAAGTGCAATATGAATATGAAGGGGAAACCATTCTGGTGGAATATCGCTCTTTGGGACAAAGCCATTTTCGCTTTGTGATTGATGCTGAAACTTACGAAGTGCAATCGTACCATACCGATTATCCATACATTGTTGCTGCAATCAACAATCATCGGCAAACATTTTGCATAGCACGAAACGAAACCGCCATATTTGCCCACAGCGACAGCACTGATACCGTAACATTTAAAGAACTACCTCGCTTTCCCGACATGGCAGCCGAAACCGTGAAAGGCGGCTACAAAGCCCCCATGCCAAGCGAAGTGGTGAAAGTATTGGTGAAAGCAGGCGACAGTGTAAAAGCAGGCGACCCGCTGTTAGTGCTGCTCAGCATGAAAATGGAAAACACCATAGAAGCCCACGAAGACGGCACAGTAGCAGAAGTATATGTTTCAGAAAAAAGTTTTGTGGAAGCCGATGCGTTGTTGGTGAAGATTAATAATTCGTAAATTGCAATAAAACCATTTACTATGCCCGAAATAAAAATCAGATATAAAAGGCAAAGAACCTTGCAGGCATTGAAAGATTTTGCAAAATATTTAGACTTCAGCATTGTAAACGAAAAAGATGCTGATACGAAAAGCTATATGCTTGGTAATGTATTAATAGTATCACCTGTTTCAAAAACTGATGTCAGAAAATTAAAAGGATTATTTTCTGACAGTAAACTTTCTCTTAAAGAAATCAGAAAGAACATTTGGAAATGATTATCTGCGACTCTGACACACTTATTGATTATATGAATACAACTTCAGTAAGACATAAAGAGACTGTTAGTGTTATTGAATCAAGTATTGGCATTGAAAGTGTATTGGTTTCTGTAATCAGTAAAATGGAAATATTAGCAGGAGCTTCTAACAGAAAACAGCAAAACGATATTGCCAAATATCTCAATGGTTTTTCTACTGCATTGATTAACGACAAAGTTGCATCAAAGGCTTTCGAACTATTTTTGAAATATCATTTAAGTCATAAGTTAATGATACCCGATGCTATTATTGCAGCTACAGCCTTAGAAGCAGATATTCCGTTGTTTACCTACAATCAAAAAGATTTCAAATACATCGCTGATTTACAACTTTATAAACCGTAAAATAGCTTGAAGAAAACTGATGCGTTGTTGGTGAAGATTAAGCTAACAAGTGTATTGAAATGATGAATGATAAAATACGAAAGTCATGAATAAAGCAATAATTAATGCAATAGTATTTGGGGTAGTTTTTGGAGCTTTTTTCTATTATATGGATTTACAAGCTAAAAAACAGGTTTCTCCAAGTGATTCAGGTGAATTGGTATTTGAATATCCGAGAATATACCGAGTGTTTGCAATTTTATGTGTCTTGATTGGATTAATTCCATTAATACCAATAACACAAATGATATTAGCAAACGAGTATAAAATTTTTCCATTAATAATCACATTGTTTTTACTTTTTACCATTGGCGGAATATTCTTTATAAAGGAAACTTTTTTTACAAGAATTATCACCTCTGAGTATAAGTTGACTTATCTAAAGCGCAAAAAAAGCATTGAAATAGAGTGGAAGGATATTAAAAAGGTTAAAATGAATGTACTTTCTGGATATTTAACTGTTTCAGATGATAGAAATAAGATAAAATGTCATATGCATTTGGTAGGTTTTAATGATTTAGTTCGGCATATTCATCAAAAAACAGGTATTTCAATATTGAGTATGGGTATAAAAAACATTAAATAATTGGTTTTGCTCTTAGTTAAAACTTATGAAGAAAGTGAAAATAACATTGTCTGACGGAAATACTGTTGTTCACAAAGTATTGAAGCGATAAGATTAGCGACAACGGAAAAACCTTTCAGCAAAATACAAAAACAATTATGCCGTTATATATTTCAGCTAAAAATATAACCATGAAAAAAATCATTGTATCGCTTGCAGCCGTTATTGTGGTTGTTTTATTTTTTTCTGCTTCAAAAGAAAAATACGAAGCGAAATATCCCAAAGGAAAAAAACAAAAATATGGTGTGTTTACAGGTATTCCTGCGGGTATTCTGAAATATGGCGAGGTTGAAAAGCAAATGGACAAATTCAGTATGTGGTCAACCGAAGTTACCAATAAACAATATCGAAAATTTTTGAACGACCTGCTGGAAAAAGGAAAAACCGAAGCATATAAAAAGGCTAAGATTGATTCGACAGGCTGGCTGAAGCATTTGCCCGATTACGGTTTGGCAAAAACCATGACCGAAAAATATCACCGCGATAAAATGTATGATAATTTTCCTGTTGTAAATATTTCAAGAGAAGGTGCGGAACTGTATTGCAAATGGCTGTCAGATAAACTTGAGAATATGGTAGCAAGCCGAAATATTACCTCAAATTATATTTTCCGCTTACCTACAAAAGAAGAATGGATGTATGCGGCAATGGGTGGCTGTGAAAATGCGCACACGCCTTGGTGCAGCCCTTCGGTATGCAATACAAAAGGAGGTTATCTTGCCAATTTTGTAATCGATTCATTAATACGGACAATATGCGGCAATGCGCGTTTCAAAACAGAAAAAGCGCGTGTGGCATATTTTGAAAAACACCCTGCAAACGTTTCAGTACAAACGTATATTGCGCCTGCGGTTTCTTTCTATCCGAATCAATACGGGCTTTACAACATGTTGGGTAATGTTGCCGAAATGGTTGCGGAAGAAACGGGCACTAAAGGCAGCAGTTGGCACACAACAGCCGAACATATCTGGATTCAGGCAGCAACAGACCCGTATAAAGGTATTACCGAACCCACGCCTTTTATAGGCTTTCGCCCTGTATTGGTGAAACTGAAAACCGATGATGCAGAAAATTAAACCGTTAATCCCTAATTTTCTCAATCTTCCACATACGTCTCGAAACATAGATAAAATGATATTTATAATTCAGTCTAAAAAAAAAGCTATCAAAGCAACCTAATCAAACCTCTTTGCGCCTTAGTGTCTTTACGTGAAAAAAAAACAACGCCCACCGGAAACAAACCTCAACTATAAAAATATATACTTGATAAACTAAAAATTCTTAGCTACATTTGGGTTTACTTAATAATGGTGTTGACAAAAGAATACATATTAAAGTCTGTTTCAGAACTGTTGGTGCAATATGATTGCGTTATTGTGCCGGGCTTGGGGGGCTTTGTGG
>CAYSGX010000113.1:0-1971 GCA_964430605.1 uncultured Chitinophagaceae bacterium | reverse complement strand
ACCAGCCTCAATAGATACCTTAATGAGTACCATTGTGCCACCCGCAAAAAAGATTTCTTTCAACAGCCAGTTATCTGCCAGTGATGGCTTGTTGATTAATCATTTGAGTAATTCCTCGAATTTAAGTTTTAACGAAGCAGATATTTTAGTTAAAAATTCAGTTATTGAGTTTAAACAACAATTGCAATCGGGCAATACCATTCATGTGCCTGCTATTGGTAAATTGCAACATAACGAAAATCAGAAAATAATTTTCACGCCTTCTATTGTTGCTAATTTGTTGCCCGAATCTTTTGGGTTGAAACACATCAGCTTGCCATTACCTAAGAAACAAAAAGCAATGATTGATGAGGCAGCAGTAGAACTGTTGGTAGCTGAAAGTGAACCTGTTGGTATTCAAGAGGCAGCGGTTAAGAAAAAAACAAACAAAGCGGTTTTTGCTTTAGCGATGGTAATGATAGCGATTCTCTTCGTAGGGCAGGTATTATTTACTAATGCGCAAAAAGATAATTTGCCTACACAGCAATTAAGTTTTGGTGATATTTCTGAATTGCTCAATTTCAACAAAAAACAGCCTGTTACTTCAATCGTACCTTCATTTGAAATTCAAAGGTCGTTTCAGCTTTCTTCACAAACAGTAATCAAGAACACTTCGGAAGCAGCAACACCTGCTATTAAGGAGCATATTACTAAAGTTGCTTCAGAAGATTTAGAAAAGGGCTATTATATTATAGCGGGTTCATTCAAAAGTTTCGATAATGCTAATGTGGCTCGCAAGAGTTTTGTAAAAAAAGGCTTTGAAGCTAAAATTATTCCTACTGAAAATAATTACTACCGTGTAGGCATTTACATTTCCGATAAAGTATCGGAAGTAAACAGTCAGATTACTTCATTTAGAGCCAAGTATCAAAAGCAGGCTTGGGTAATGTTGAGCGAATAAAACCTGTTTTTATCTTCTCCCTTTCAAAGGAAATTTCATTTTGTATTTCACATCAACAAACCCTTTAGAGATATTTTCCAGTTTGTTTTTCAGAAAACGTTTCTTAATAGGATTTAGCTTATCGGTAAACAATATACCTTGAATATGGTCATATTCATGTTGAATAACCCTCGCGGTAAATCCCGAATATTCTTCGGTAAACTTATTGAATTTTTCATCATAGTATTCAATGACGATGGTATCTAAGCGTTGTATATCTTCCCTGATACCCGGAATGCTAAGGCATCCTTCATTATAAGGCCACGATTTGCCAAGTTCCTTTATTATTTTGGCATTGATAAACGCTTTTTTAATACCCACTTCACCGGCAAATTGGCCGTCTTCTTCGTCATCGGCATCAGCAGGGGCTTCTTCAATATCGGGTGTGCTGCCATCTTTCTTCAATACATGGGCGCTGTCTAAAACAAACAGGCGTATATCTAAACCTATTTGTGGCGCTGCTAAACCCACGCCCGGGGCGGCATACATGGTTTCAAACATGTCATCAACTAATGCTTCTAAATTAGGATAATCTTGTGGTATTTCCTTTCCCACTTTCCTCAACACGGGGTCTCCGTAAGCTACAATTGGTAAAATCATTTTTTTATGCTTTCTAAGTAAGATTGTAAAATTATAACCGCACTTATTTTATCAATATTTTCTTTATTTCTGCGCTCGCTCTTTTTCATGCCCGAATCTATCATGCTTTGAAAGGCCATTTTAGAAGTAAACCGCTCATCGTGCAATTTTACAGGTGTTTCAGGAAAAGTTTTTGCCAATTGCTTTACAAATTGATTCACTAACGGGGCTGATTGAGCAGGGGTATTATTCAATCGCTTCGGCTCGCCAACAATAAACAACTCAACAGATTCAGCTTGTAAATACTTTTTCAAATATTCTATTATCTGATGGCTGGGCACAGTATCTAAAGCAGTGGCAATAATTTGTAACGGGTCGGTTACTGCCAACCCTACACGCTTGCTGCCATAATC
>CAYSGX010000112.1:0-8849 GCA_964430605.1 uncultured Chitinophagaceae bacterium | reverse complement strand
ATTGGTAAATTCATATTCATAATCATACCAGTCGGCTTCCATTTTCTTATTATAATCCAGTTGCTTCACTTTATTTCCTTCTTCATCAAACAAGCTTATTTCTACTTCTGAATCTTGTGGCAACGAGAAGCCAAAGCTGCCTTTATATTTTCTAACGGTAGTGGTGCGTGGTGTATATGAAGTATTATTTGAAGTAGTACATGCTTCAAATTTCACCTGCTTATCTGATATGAAAAAGTTTTTCAGCGAGGCATACATATTAGGTAAGTAATCGCACGAATAAAAAGTAGTATTGCCATTCACAATAGCCCAAATAAGCGATTGCCCTGTGCCGTCTTGTAAATTATTGGCTTCAATATATTTAGCCATACCCAGCAAACTTCCTGTTGACGTTTTTCTGTGAGAAAATGATACCGTATTATCAGGTGTTGCATCGCCCGGTTCGGCACAAAGTGCGTAAATATTTTGAACGCTTTTTTGTTTAGGCTGAAGGCGGACAAAATACCTTTTGCTCACAATCATGTTTTGATAAGAAGAATCTGTTGCTTCTAAAATTCTACCTGTTTCTACTTCAAGATTAATAATGGAGCTGCTAATATTGGTTACATTAATAGCAATGCAAGCGCCCGTATTACCTTGTGGGGTGCCATTAATTTCATATTGAATGAGCCCTTTTTTATAAGCCTCATCAATGTTTATAGCATAAGCTTGTGCGGTAATTGAGCTCAGTAAAAATACGATGGATAGTGTTTTCATGGTGGTAAGTTTAGTTCTATAACGATTTTGTTTTTTGGTATCGTATATTGCAATTGAAAATTTACAGGCAAAATGAACACAATAAAATGGCTGCTTTTTTCGTTGGCGACCTGCTGTTTTTTTATTGCTGAAGCACAGGTGAAAGTGATTCCTGTGGCACATTCGCATAATGATTATACCAGAAAGAATCCTTTATATGATGCCTTAGAAAATGGCTTTTCGAGTGTAGAGGTTGATGTATTCTATCGCAAGGGTAAATTTCTGGTGGCACATACTGTATTAGGTATCAGAAAAAATAAAACCATTGAAAAATTATATTTAGCTCCGCTGAAAAATATTGTTGCAGCTAATAACGGCAACGTATATAAAAATGATAGTGCCGTTTTAGAAGTAATGATAGATACTAAAGGCAACTGGACGATTGAGCAATTGCGTGAATTGGAAAATCATTTACTCAACTACAAAGAATTATTTGCCTTCTATGAAAATGATGTTATGAAATATGGCGCAGCAAAAGTGTTGCTTTCAGGTGGTGGTTATAAAGATTGGGTGAAAAATGATAATCCCAGATTGTTTAGTGTTGACGCGGGAATAGGCGATATAAAATCAGCATTCAGTACAGATTTAATAGCGAGAAACAGCACCAGCTATGGCAGCCAGTTTAAATGGAAGGGGAGGGGCGAAATGCCAACTGCTGAAAAAGAAAAGTTGCAGCAAATATGCAGTGATGCTAAAGCACATAACCGTAAAGTGCGTTTTTGGGCATGCCCCAATAATAAAAATGTTTGGCGGGAATTACTGAATGCGGGTGTGGGTTGGGTAAATGTAGATAAGCTGAAAAAATTTAATCAGTTTTATTGGTATGAATACTTACCTCAAAATCCCGGATTTAATTGTTGCCCCAGGTTTTGAAATAATAAATTGAGTTCATTCATTTTAGCTTTATGCATTAGAGATATTATACCAATTTCCTCCTTTTAAATCTTCAAAAAACAGATTGCGGTCTTCGTCTTTTGCAATTTGTTTGGCAGCGTTTAAAGCAGCTTCATAATGATGTTTTGAAGTTGTTGTATTGCCATTTAGCGCATAAGCTCTGGCCATTGATTCATGAGCATAGGCTAAGTCGAAATCTATAAAATGATATTCTTGAGTAAGGTTTAGACAATTCTTAGCATGTAATAATGCCAATTCTTTGTTTTCTAAAACGGTATGAATTCTTGCCAGCATCCACTCGCCTCGTTGTTTATTTATGGGTTTACCAATTTGCAACCAATGGTATAATGAAGCATGTCCTAAATGAGTAAGCAATTCATTTTCTTCGGTAGTTCTTTCATTCTTCTCTAATAGCTGCCAGCATTGATTAAAGCAAGTAACAGCAAAGTGTTGATGAGCCTGTGTTAAAGAGTATGTTTTTTCACTTTCCATAATTAGAGCGATAGTATAAAATTAAAATTTTAGAGTTCATTTTAATGTATATATCATTGGTAAAAGCTATTCAACAGCCACCACTCTCATCTCTGTTCTTCTGTTCTTAGCCCTGCCTGCATCGGTATCATTACCGGCAATGGTGTTTTCCATGCCGTAGCCTTTATAGCTAAGTTGTGTGGCAGGCACTTTTTGCGATATTAAATATTCATACACGCTTTTGGCTCTTTGCTCAGAAAGTTTTACGTTGTAGGTTGCGTTACCTGTATTGTCGGTATATCCGCCAATTTCAATTTTCAGTTTTGTGTTTTTTTGCAGAAAATCAGCCATCTTATTCAGTTCTATAAACGATTCAGTTTTCAGTTGAAATGAATCGGTTTCAAAAAATACATTTTCTAATACGATGGTTTTTTCAGCAGTAATTTTCTCTAATAAAATATCTTGTATAAAGGGTTCAATAGCGGCAGCATTTTTCAGCGAAAAGAATTGAGAGAAAAATAAATAGCCATTGGCAGCAGCATTCACCACATAATCTTTACCCAGCGGAAGCGTAAGTAAATACTCGCCTGTAATGGCATCGCTCACTATTTCGTTTACAATTTTTCCGGTTGCCAAATCTACAAACGACAGGGTAGCGGCTAATTTTTTTCGGGTGTCTTTATCGGCAATAGCGCCTTTGGTGTAAGTAACTTTTTTAGGCTTCAAATGTTCGGGCATGTTAAATTCTATAATGTCGAGATTAAAAGCGGTGTTCATTCTTTCAGTGGCGAAATAGCCCTTACCGCCATCGGTTGTAACATACAAGCCACTTTCGTTATAGAATGAATTAATAGGAAAACCCATGTTTTCGGCAGTATTCCATTTACCGCCCGTTTCGTGCCTGCGGGCAATAAACAAATCGGCATTGCCAAAACCTTTTCTGCCATCAGAGGCAAAATACAAAGTCTCATTATCAGGATGAATAAAAGGCCGCTCTTCCATTCCTGCCGAATTTATTTCAGGGCCAAGGTTAATGGGCGTACCCCATTTACCATCGGGCTTTTTGTAAGTCATCCAGATATCTAACTTGCCATAACCACCCGGACGGGAACTCACAAAATACAATGCCATGCCATCGGCAGAAAGGCAAGGTTGCGTTTCTTTGTGGGCAGTATTAATTTCAGGGCCTAAATTTTCGGGCTTGCTCCATTCGTTGCCCACACGTTTTGAAACATAAATATCGCAACTGCCATAGCCACCCTGATGTTCGCACATGGTAAAGTACAGCAGTCGTCCATCTGCCGAAATGCTGTGCGCGCCTTCATTGGTAAGTGTATTAATATTGGAGCTTACCGAAACACTTTTGCCCCAGTTACCTTCCGCATCTTTCTCACTTACAAAAATATCTTCCTGCGAAATACCTTGTGATTTTATATGCCGGGTGAAATACAATTTTTGTTCATCGGCTGTAAGCGATGGAAAGTATTCATTGAAAGCAGTATTGATATTTTCGCTCAACGGCTTAGGGTTAAAAACAATAGGTTTTTTACCGGCTTCTTTAGCATAGGCTAAATTATCTTTCAGTTCTTGTAATTCCTGCTTGCGCGAAGCCGTCATTTTAGGCGCTGCGCTGTACTGAAAAATAAAATCATCGGCTTCCTGAAATTTACCTAAAGCATAACAGCTTTGCGCCATTCTGAAATACACTTCGCTTGGAAAATCGCCACCAATTTTTATAATCCGGTTTAAGGCATCATAAGCGCCTTTGTAGTTTTTCAGTTGAATATACACATGGGCAAGCCGTTGGTATGCAGTGCTGTAATCTTTACTAATGGCTACAGCTTTTAAATAGAAAGGCTCTGCTTCGGCATACTTTCCAAAATCAGATAATTTATCGCCTTCAATTTTTAGCTTCGCGGCTTTTTTGCTGAATTTTTCCTGTGCTGTTACAGCTATGGCTGATAGTAGTAATGCCGAAATGAAAAGTGAGTATAAGAAGATACGCATTCAGAATTATTTAAGAACAACAAAAATAGCTTTTCATTTTCAGTAGTGCTAAGTAGTTGTGCCTGGTTTATTACCGGTTATACAAAACGTTACATGGTTTAGCCTCTGACCCGGAAATTCATTAGGTAACTTTTTGAGAGTTATTAATGAACAAACATTTCATATACTTTAGCTACATTTTTTTATCAACTTTGAATAAATTAATGTGTTAATAAGAAACATTCATGACAATAAAACAAGTTGTAAAATGGGGCAAAGCAAACCCTGAAAAATTATTTTTGATTGATGCTTTTGGAGCGCTATTGTCAGCTTTT
Source organism: uncultured Chitinophagaceae bacterium (assembly GCA_964430605.1). Taxonomy (GTDB): domain Bacteria; phylum Bacteroidota; class Bacteroidia; order Chitinophagales; family CAIOSU01; genus CAYSGX01. The sequence continues at coordinate 4,368 of CAYSGX010000112.1, read as the reverse complement.
TTGTTAGGGATTGTATTAGTTAAATTCGAACAATTTTTTGGCATTCCTATTCCAATATTATATTTCCTTGCGTTGCTGCCATGCTTTTTTGCTGTTTATGATTTTTCTTGCTTTGTGGCAAATAGTAAGAATGTTGGGGTTTTATTGAAATGCATTGCATTTATGAATACTGCATACTGTTTTGTGTCATTAACTTTGCTATTATACCATTACGAGAGAATGAAAATTTTAGGATGGAGCTATATTTTAATTGAAGTTATCATTGTACTGATACTTGCAAATATTGAGTATAAAGTTGCAACGGCTATAAATTCTATACAGGCAGATTAATACAATTATTTTTTTGACATTTCTGATGAACCTTAAATTCAGCATATTTACAAACCGTGAACCGTTTATTTTTTCTTGCTTCAGTTTTGATAATGGTGTACTTGTTTTCGTGCAAGCAGGAGAAAATTGCTGAAACAACTTCAACATCTTCCAAAACGATTGACTCTACTTCGATTTTTCAAAACACTGATACCATTGAAAGTATATCTTTTCGATACTCATTCATTGATACCGTTCCTGAGAATCTTTCTATCAGAAAATACTATGTTTATATAGATGGCCTGGTATGTAAATATCAGCAGTTACTTAACTATCAGATTTCTGAACACATTATTGTTAGAGCCAACCCGTGGATTATTGATACGCTGGCAGCTTTAGATTATTACCTTGCCAAACAGCAGGGTAGAAGCATTTTACGGCAAGACACTTTTACTATTCTGAAAAAAGGAGACCTGATATTAATACCCGATAGCGCAACTGCTGTTGCAATAAACGATACTTTGCATCACACGGTTATTGATGTAAACCTTCCTGAGTTTATACTCAGAATTTATGAGTTTGAAAAACTGAAATATGAGTTTCCGGTGAGAATAGGCAGAAATGAAAAGAAATATTTAGCATTAGCAAAGCGTGAGGTAGATTTAAAAACGCCAATCGGTAAAGGTGAAATAGTGAGGGTAGCGATAGACCCATATTACATTAATCCCACTACAGGAAAAAGATATTATCAAACCCGGAGAGATGATGATGTTTATACCAGGATGCCTGTTATTCCCTGGATAGAGCCTGAAATAAACGGAATCAGATATGGAAGTTTAATACATCCTACTACCAACGAAACTACTTTGGGTAAAGCATATAGCAGCGGCTGTGTGGGCACTAAAGAAGCCGATGCGTGGCATATCTATTATCATGCGCCTATAGGCACAAAAGTAATTTTCAGGTATGATTTAGAAACCATAAATACTGAAGGTGATACCATGCGCCATGCAGATATTTATAATCTGAAAAAAGCTAAAGCAGTAAATTAAAAATCAACTACTTCATTTACTTTAATGCAATCTGCAACGGCTTTAGCAACATCTCTTAAATAATTAATGTCCGTGCCGGGCTTGTCGTAAGCCAATGCAATGCCCATTCTCCGGTAAGGCCTTGTGGTGGGCTTGCCAAATATTCTGAAATTGGTTTTAGGCACCTGAGCGGCTGTTTCCATACCTGAGTATTGAGGCATTTCTGTATTATAATCTTTTGCGAGAATCACTGAACTTACCGCATATCGCTCTAAAGTGATTTCAGGAATTGGTAAACCTAAAACGGCTCTTGCATGCAATTCAAATTCGTTAAAGTTTTGCGAATCGGCTAAAGTTACCATGCCTGTATCGTGTGGCCGTGGCGATAATTCTGAAAAATAAACGCCATCGTTGGCTAAGAAAAATTCTACACCCCAAATGCCATAGCCGCCCAATTCACGGGTAACTAATTCGGCTACCCGCTTGGCTTCGTTCAGGTGGGTTTCTGAAATTAAAGCAGGTTGCCAGCTTTCTATATAATCGCCTCTTTCCTGGCAATGGCCAATAGGCGGGCAAAATAAAGTCGGGCCATCTTTTTGGGTAACCGTAAGCAATGTTATTTCAGAATGAAAATTCACAAACGATTCTACAATTACTTCGCTTAAATCGCCACGCGCGCTCGATGAGGCATAATCCCAAGCCTTCTTTATGTCGGCTTCGTTTTTCACTACCGATTGCCCTTTGCCCGATGATGACATCAACGGCTTTACCACACAAGGCATACCAATTCTTACTATGGCTTCTTGTAATTCATCTAATGTTAATGCATAAGCGTAACGTGCGGTTTTTAAACCTAATTGCTTTGCCGCTAAATCGCGAATAGCTTTTCTGTTCATGGTGAAATTGGCAGCTTTAGCGCTCGGCACTACTTGTATTCCGGCTTTTTCATAATCATAGAAATGCCCGGTGCGTATGGCTTCAATTTCAGGTACAATAATATCAGGCTGAAATTTTTGCACCACTTCGTCTAACTGAAAACCGTCTAACATATTAATAACAGCACGCTCATCGGCAACCTGCATGGCAGGGGCATTATCGTAAGAGTCAACAGCTATAACATATTGTCCGTAACGCTTGGCGGCAATCGTAAATTCTTTGCCCAATTCGCCCGAGCCGAGCAGCATGATTTTCTTCAGCATAAAAGAAAGTTATTTTTATCAGGATTAAGCCTTACAGCTTATCGGCAATTTTATCTACAATACCGTATTTTACTGCTTCTTCGGCATTCATCCAGTAATCGCGATCGAAATCTTTCATTACTTTTTCAAAAGTTTGCCCGCAATTATCGGCTAAAATTCTTGCGCCTAATTGTTTGGTGCGGATAATTTCGCGAGCCGTAATTTCCAAATCAGCAGCAGTACCCTGCGCACCGCCAATACTTGGCTGGTGAATCATTACTCTGCCATTAGGCCAAATAGAACGGTTTCCCTTTTCGCCATGCGATAATAATAATGAACCCATAGATGCTGCCAAGCCCATGCAGATAGTATGTACAGGTGAGGTAATGAGCTTCATGGTATCCATCATTACCATGCCTGAAGTAACTACGCCACCGGGACTATTAATATAGAAGTATATTGGTTTGCCGGGCGCAATAGATTCTAAATACAACATGCGGTTTACCACCTGCTCGGCAGATTTATCGGTAACTACACCCCAAAGGAAAATTTTCCTTTCTTCTAAAAATTTCTTTTCAAACCTTGCGAAATCTGAAAACGATTTGGCAATATCTGCACCCGGCAATTCAGGTTCATCATCATTCATCATAGACTTATTCTGTATAATCATGTTTTAAAGGTTTTTTGTTAGTATTAGTAGCGTTTTTATTTTTTAACTGAAGTTCTTTGTTTTGCTTTGCTTGTCCGTTTTTGCTTTCGCTCTCTGATTAGCTTTCTGCTTTTAATAAATTCACTTATGAGCAACGCCTCTTTTTTCGTCATAGGCTTTTGCCCACCAATAAAGTCAACATCTAATTCTTTGGTTTTCTGCTTCATAACGGAAAATATTTATTTATAAGTTTTAATGCAGCAACGGTATCAATTATCATAATGCGTCCTCCTGCATGAAATGCTCCCAAGGTATCAATATAATGTTGAACAAGCTGTGTTTTTGAGAAAAAAGAAACATTGCCTTCATGCCCTCTTTGAAAAGAAAGCTTACAGGCAAATGCCACCAAATTACCTGAAACACCAGCATAAACTTTCGTTTTTCCTTTATTAAACGGAGCACTTTCAAGCAAATGCATAAAAACATGGTCGGATTTAACTTCTAAACTTACCAAACCCTGAATTACATTTTGGTTATTGACTATGCTTAGTTTGTAAATGTCTTTTTTCGGTTGTTTAAATTCCGATTTCCAGTCAAACTGCCATCCGTTTTTCTTTGTAATTAACTTTAAGTCTGTACCTGAAACAAGCGTAATGTCTGTAGGAAAGCTATCTCCGGTAATAACATTTTCTATAGAATTTGTTAGTTTGTCAACTATAAAATTTAAGCCTGTTTCTTTTTGCTTTTCCACACGGCTAATCTACTAAAAAAATAAATTGTTTTTTGATAGCGTCAAGTTCATTTTTGTAAATAAGAAATTGCGCATCGTTTAACCTATTAAAAAAACAGAAATAAAACATATCGATTATTCAAAAAAGTAATAGCTTTGCGATACCAATTTTATTTAAAACAAAAATTAAAACCCATGAAAACAAAATCATTATTAATGATCGTTGCAGTAGTTGCTCTTGCTATTACCGGATGTCAAAAAGAAAAAAACAAATTAGACAAGCGTTTAACTAAAGACCAATGGAAATTGAGCGCTTATTCGTTGAACAACTCAGAAGTAACTCAAAGAGCTTATACTTCGCCTTCAACTGACGACACCAAAAACTCTCAAACAACTACTACTACATTCAATGGTACTACCTGGACAAAGGTTTCTTACAATGAAAACGTTTCAGGCGCCACCACTGTATTT
>CAYSGX010000111.1:0-8875 GCA_964430605.1 uncultured Chitinophagaceae bacterium | reverse complement strand
TAGCAGTGCCGCCAGAAAAAACACCAGCAAAAACCCCAGAGACTTGTTGTGCAGCATATTAGCCTTTTGAACTTTTTCGTCTGCTTTTCTGTCAAAAAAATCATTGATAAAATAGCCGAGAATTCCTATGCCTAAAATTGTAGTGATTGCAGGTAAAAAATAAGTCGCTAAATCAATAAAAGACACGTTGTTAACTAAAGCAGACAAATAAACAGCCGACAATATTATTCCTGCTTTCGGTTGCCACCACTGATTAGTCCTGTATTTAATTGCTTTTATCAATTTTGCACACTAATTTCGGTGTAAATTAAACAATAAATGAGTATTTATCTGAATAATCCATGGAAGCCCGTTTTTTACTCAATTATAAAGGATAAAAGCCTTATAAACACTGTTGAAAGCAAGGGTTTTTCTATTGAGACTGCTATCTCTCAGGAAATCATTCAAAAGCTACGTAATCTTTTCAAAGAAAATCATAAAATTGAAAGCGATAAAGGAGGTATGTTTTACAGTATCTACTCTCAGGATACAATGTACCGCAGAAAAATTCACGATGCTATCGGTGAAATTTTAATTCCGGTTTTAGAGTCGTATTTCGAAAATTATAAAATGGTACTCAACTTTTTTGTGGTAAAAGTTTCCGGACCCAAAAGTGAATTTTCGCTACATCAGGATACCACAGGGTTAGATGAATGGCAACATTCTCCTTTAAGTCTTTGGATACCCCTGCAAGATGTAGATGAAAACAACGGCTGCTTGGGCTTAATTCCTTACAGTCAGCATTTAACCCCTTACAGAAGTATCTCTTTTCCTACTCCTTTTGACAATATTCAAAACAAAGTAAAGCAATACTTACAGCCTGCAAGAATGAAAGAAGGCGATGTGCTGATATTTGACAACAGATTGTTGCACCACTCATATTTCAACCAGTCAGGAAAAACAAGAATTGCCGTAGTGTGTGGTTTGTTTCCCAAAGATGCTAAAATGATTACCTGCCATAAGCCTGTTTATGAGTGTGGCGGCAAAGTTGAGTTGATAGAACACGAAGATGATTATTTGTTAAAGGGAAAAAACTTTTTGATTGACTGCCAGAAAAGACCTGAAACAGGTAGAAGTTTAGGTTGGGTAGAAGACCCCTATACAGAAATGTCCATAGAAGATTTTGAGGCTCTTTGCGCTAAGTACGGAGTAGAAAAAGCAACCGACAAAGTTTTTGAAGATACAGCGTGTGAACTTATCGAAGAACCTGTATTTACAAGTGTTCAAGAAATCAAAAAGGATAATTTCTGGAGTAGGATTAAAGGACTTGTATTGTCAGAGTAAAAATAAAGTAGCATTATAAAAAAACGTTTTTACGCTCTCACCATCTTCTTCTTTCAGCCCTAGATACAAGGGGAAATTGAGGCAGGTTTTTTCTACTTTTCAGCTACGGGGAAACTTCCGTTTTTTATTCCTAATTTTTTGAGAAGCTAAAACACTGTTTGGCGAAATTTAGAAGAAAAATAAGTATTAATAATATATTTAGTATTTGAAATACCACAACAATTAACTATCTAAACCCATATTGCTGATTCCTCTTTTTAATCTGCTGACCGTTACTGTAGTAATAAAGATAAGATTGCTCACAAGGTACTTTTTAATTGAGTAAAAAGTTTAACTTTGGGGTTGAAGTATTATTCTTTTTATAATCATTAAAATAAGGTGGATTTTTTAATTTTAAATGACTGGGGAGTCTAAATGAAAAGTTGTTGAAAGTCGGCTGTTGCTCATGCCCTAACCAAAGTAATAAAAGAGCATATAGGTGTTACGTTAGTATATGTTCCTATAAATACAGAGATTATACATTGCCAAAAAACAAGCGTTCAGATAAAACTTTCATCTTTGAGATATATGATGCCAATGCCTTTATAGAAACCAACTATCGTGAACAATTCCAAACATATAAATGCAAAAGACATACAGAAGTCCCTAAAATGGGCGGAACAAACCTTTACGCTACTCTGCCCAACAATCTGTATTTGATAAAATCATTCATTTATGTTAAAGCCTAAATTTAAAGACCCCACATTGGAAGAATCTTTTTCAAGAGAAGGATTTGTATTCATTAAAAACTTTTTAAACACTGAAACAGTGGAGTTAGTTAAGCAAATTTTTTACAACCATTGCCAATATTCAAAGGCTACACAAAACATGTATTTCTCCAATGTCATAGAGTCATTTGAAAACATGTTTGAAATTTCCGACAAAGTAAAAGAACTAATCGGCAATAAGGTAAAAGACACTTTCGAAGATTATCGAACAGACATTTATACCCTAATCTCCAAAAATCCTGTCAAAGAAGGGTACGTACACTTACACAGAGACTTTTCTGTTACTGATGAAAGCAGGTTTGAATACAGAAATGTTTGGATTCCATTAGTTGACGTTAACGAGAACAATGGTACCATTTTCGTAGTTCCTAAAACAAAAATCAAGGAAGATATTAATGAACGGTGGCGCATTATTGACATCAACATTGACCCTGAAAAGTATAAACAATACCTAAAAGACATATTAGTTTTGGACTTGAAGGCTGGAGATGCTGTAATTTATGCAGAAAAAACCTTGCACGGTTCTTTCAACAATAATTCTTCGGAGCCAAGGCCAACTATTCATTTTGGATTGTTATGTAAAGACTTTCAGTTTTTCAAAGCACAAAAGCTAGAAACAGGAGGAATCAAATTTCAAGAAACAGACCTTAAAGGGTTATTAAATATTGAATAAAAATGTTTCCCAGCGCAACATATTCTAATAAAACAGTTAAGAATCATATTAAATAACTTTTCTATGGATAATATTTGTTGTTTTTTTAATACCATACAAAGAATTAAGCTACTCCAATTTGAGTGCTTTTCGTAAACACTTTTCTTTTAACAAAATATAGTATGTTTATAAATCAATCACATAAGGATCTTTTTCAACGGCAAGGCTTTATTGTTCTCCCTTTACTTGAAACTACGGATATCGAATATATTAATAAAATCTACAAAGACAGTGCATCTTCAGTTTGGGTAGAGCATCCCTTTTATGCATCAACATGGAGTCCAAACCTGTCATACCGAAAACTCATTTATGAAAAGGTTAGTGGTTTATTGTCCATATATGTTTCAAAATATATAATAGACAGCGAACCGATATTCTCTAATTTACACGTCAAAAAAGAGGGATTTGACAGCAGCCTTCTACCTCATCAGGATTGGAATTTTGTAAACGAACCTGACCATGAATCAATAACAATATGGTGTCCGTTGACAGACACAAACGAAGCAAATGGAGCACTTCAGGTAATACCGGGCAGTCACCGCATAAACAATTATATCCGAGGACGTTTTTTTGATGCCCCTTTTAAAGACCTCCGTGATACAGCCATCAAGGAAAAATTGGTTAGTATTCCGGTGAAGGCAGGAGAAGCGATTTTTTTTCATTCACGACTTATACATGCGTCTTCCTCCAATTTTTCTAAAGAAACTCGTGTTGCGGCTTCCGTGGTAATGATACCAAAAGGAACACCCATCATTCATGATGTTTTAAATTTAAAAACGTCTATGGTTAAGCGACTAAACGTTACCCCTGCTTTTTTTTATAACTATAGCTGCTTTGATGACTTGCATGATTTGTCGTCAGAAAATGAATACCCTTACCATTATAAGTCAATCTCAGCGGAAGAATTGTATCTTTTGACACTATAAACGGAGACTGTAATTCGCTATAACTTATCATATCAAATATAGTTACAAAACTTGCTCCAAAGTAACGTAAACTGTGCTAATTAAAATTATTATATATTTTTCATACTGTGTTTGAAGTACCGAAGAAAAAATTTCTTAAGTTATACCAAAATGAATTCGACCTTATTTTGTAGTCGTAGTGTCTTATTGGTTGTTTTGTTTGGTAAGCGAATGTAAACTCTTGCGGAGTAACCAGAACCACCTTATAGTCTAATATTCCTTTCTTCACACCTGTTAAAGGTCGTGTTTTGTCATTCTTCCACAATGGATGAAAAAACCAGTCTTTATTCTGAAAGTAAACTTCAATGGGTGAATTTTCATTGTTTGGCTCTTTATACAAAGAAATAAATTGCTTGTTAGGTATAACGATACTGATAATAACAGCCACTCTGATATTGTTTGTTTTATTGGGAGAAGTATAATGAATAGTTCTATTATCAAATATTATTGCCTCCCCTGCTTTAAGAGGCACACATTCAAGACAAGAATTTACAAGCTCTTTTACATTCGAAAAATGAGAAGGAACCGTAACAGCACTAACCGGAGGGGTAAATTTATGACTTCCTCTGACAGCAAACATCGTACCATTTGTTTCATCAACATCATGTAAAGGACACCATATCCTAATATGTTGTTTATCTTGTTCATTGATAAACAGAGTAGGATCCTGGTGGATAGGAATGGATGAGGAGGTATCCTTCGAATACTTTTTTATGAAGAAAATACCGGGAAGAAACTCATAATTTGAGAAGAAAGTGTCAACACTAGGTTTTACTATTCTGAGTATCTCATCGCTGATTAGTTTCTTTTGTGCCGAATGACAATCAGCATTGCTGTTTAAATTATATCTATCGTTTTTCGACACATCGGCAAAGTGAACTTCATACACTTTTCTCAACTCTTTTATTTGCTCTTCGAGAAGCAATGGAGCTTGGGTAAAGCCGTTTTCTATAAGTTCAGCTTCTATCCGTTTATTCTTTATTTCTATGAATTGGTCCATCTACTATAGGATTTTTAGTACCCAAAAAGCGTATTAACTTGAAAAACGAAAGTACACAAATTACCAATAATATTTCAATACTTATTATTCGACAAAGTCTCACACACGCTTAGAAAACTTTTAGTAAATTGGACATCGGAAAATGAGTTGGCAAGCTGTCCTTCGGTTTTCAAAATATTATTTTATAAAATCTTCTATCTCAGCACTTCCAAATTTATGTAGTTTTGTATGCATACTGGTAATATGATACATATTTGATTTATTCTTATAAAATTATGGATGTAATGATAGATTGGAACAAATTTCAGCAAAATGGATTTATCTACTTGGATTTGTGTTCTTCACCAGAAATAGAAGCGCTAAAAGAGGTATACAATGAAAATTTAGCAAAATCAAGGCAAACAGGCATAAGTGTTTCACTCAACTCAGGAAATCCTGCCCTTGCCAAAAAAGTGAGTGAAAAGATATACCAAATTCTTAAGCCTTCAATATCTTCATTATTTTCCGAATATGATTATTTCGTAGGACATTTTATTGTAAAAAGCAAACACACGTATCATAATTTTGATTTACACCGCGACTGGAATATCATAGACGAAACAATATATAATTCTATCGGGATTTGGATACCTCTAAGTGTCAGCACACCTGACAATGGAGGTATGTGCTTTGCCCCCCAAAGTCACTTATTCAACAATGTCCCCCGTTCCGGCAGTTTAGGTATTCCGTTTATAAAAATAGAACCTGATTTAGAGCCTTACCTAGTTCGCACTCATTTAGTTCCCGGGCAAGCAGTATGTTTTTATAAAAACTTATTTCACGGTTCATTCTCGAATCCTACGGAAGATGATAGAGTTGCGGTGCTCGTAAGTTTAATGCCCAAAAACGCAACAACGGAGTATTTGCATTGGAACGAAGACACTCAACGTTTACAAGTATATTCTATGACTGCCGAAGAACTGTTGGTTTCTTTACCTGACTTGGAAAAAGGGCTGACACCTGTTACGACATTAAAACGGGAAATAGAAGTAGCTGTTCCGCCTAAAAAGCAAACATATATTCCTAAAGAGGACTTGTTGGAGTGGCTGAAGAAAGAAAATCGATTCATCGGTAACAAAGATAATCCTTCCGTTCTTGATGAGTTGCGAGAAAAAGGTTTTGCAATTATAAGATCTGCATTTAACTGGCGGGTATTGAAAAGCAATCCGTTTGTCGCTGAACGGTTGAAAATGGCTTCATCAGACACTTCTTTTCATTACAGTTTACTGAATAACACTTCCGAAACAAACAAGATTTTATCCTCGTTAATCATTCAGCAGTTTAAAGCGTCTCTTTCTCAACTATTCTCTAGTCATCGCTTTCTTGCGGGAAGTTTTCTTGTGAAACAAGCGCAGGACAATTCAGAACTATATCTTCATCAGGATTGGAACAATACGGATGAAGCGTTGTTTTCTTCTCTCACAGCTTGGACTCCACTTGTAGATACAGATGAAACTTCAGGCGGAATGTTTTTTTTAAAGGGCAGTCATAAATATTTTGACAATCTTCGTTCCAACAGCTATGAAACTGCCCGCTTACCATTGACAGAAATTGGTGCAGAAAATATAACACCGGTAAATATTCAACGAGGCGACATTTTGTTGTTTAATCCTGCTGTGTGGCACGGCTCTTTTTCCAATAGACTTTCTTGTCCTCGTGAAGTATTTACCTGTATAATATTACCTCAAAGTGCGCCATTTTATTATTTTCATAAACAGTCGGAAGAAACTGCGTTACGATACAATGTTCCTGATGATATGTTAGAAAATTATTTGAAAGACATAGTTGGCGGAAAAAAGATAAATACATTATTTAGCAGTGGCGATTGCATAAAATATATTCATAAAAAACCTGATGCCAGCGACTTAATTGAAAAGCAGTATGCTGAGAAATAAAAAGCACTTGTCTGCCCTGCAAAAAGAAGGATTTGCCACTTTCCCGTTTTTAAAGAAAGAGCAGATCGGTCAGTTGTGTGATTTGTTTGCAAAATATGAAGATTTTCACAATGCGAATGTTTCATTGGGAAAATTTTATCACAGCACATTTCACGTAGAAAAAGAAGAACTTTCCAGACAAATAAATACCGGAATTTACAACATCATCAAAAATTCCATAGACGAACACTTTGAGAACTACTCGCTATTTGTTTCCAATTTCCTCATTAAGGAATCTGTTCAACAATCGGAACTTCCGCCTCACCAAGACTGGACGTTTGTTGACGAAACGCAATACCAATCTATCAACATCTGGATTCCACTGCAAGACGTAGATACGAAAAATGGTTGTCTTACTTTTTTGCCCGGCAGTCATTCTGTACTTTACTCTCACAGAACTTCGCCCTACTATCCAAGTATTTTCGAAAATGTAATGCCATTGGTAAAAGACAAAATGATTCCGGTTCCGGCAAAAGTGGGTGAAGCAGTTGTGTTTTACAATTCCACGTTGCACGGCTCAACTCCCAATAATTGGGGTCAAAGAAGAATAGTGGCGGTGCAGGGAATATATTCACAAGGAGCGCAACTGCAACACCTGTTTTTAGATAAAGAAACAGGAAAAGTTTCTCAATATGACATTAGTGTAGAAGACTTTCTTAAAATGGAAGACCTGAAGCGACCGGCTTTTCTTAATCCTGTTCGAGAGTTTCAGCCGAAGTTCCCGCAACTAACAAAAGAACAGTTTTTAGAATATTATTCTGACTCTACAATGCAAAAGGCTATGCGATGGATAAAACAACTGCTGAAATGAACGATAGTATTTCCATATCAAACCTGTCGAAAGAATTTTCTTTACGAGATTCTTCCCGAATAAAACCGCTGAATAATATATCGCTGACTATCGGAAAAGGTGAAACAGTTGGCATTATCGGCAAAAACGGTTCAGGAAAAAGTACACTGTTGAAAATTCTAAGTGGACTGACCAAGCCAACCTCCGGTACAATAGAATTAAACGGAAATGTTTCGTCCATATTAGATATCGGAAGCAATTTTGCTCCAGACCTAAGTGGGCTTGAAAACACAGAAATGCTTCTGCGGGTCAACGGGTTTTCCATAAAACGGAGTTCGGACATTATCAAAGAAATACACGAGTTCAGCGGCATAGGAGACTTTTTTTACCAACCGGTGAAAACCTATTCCAGCGGAATGTTTTTGCGATTGGCTTTTTCTGTGGTATTTCGCATTTCTGCCGATATATTAGTGTTAGATGAAGTTTTATCTGTAGGAGACGATGCATTTAGAATGAAATGTTTTGAGTTTATCAAACAGCTACAGACTCAGGGAAAAACTATAGTGTTGGCATCTCATAGTCGGCAGGAAATATTAGGATTATGCACTCGATGTTTATGGCTGAATAATGGAAAAATAGAAATGGACGGAAATCCGATGACAGTGGTTTCAGCATATTTTGAGACCCAAAAGAAACTATTTGAATCTGAGCAAGGGCAAATACAAAAAACAAAATACGAAACCGAAGCTGGAATAATAAATGTACATTGGGATGAAAATGACGCACCGGGAAATCTTAGTATTTCACTCCGGCACTTTGAAGTTTCCGGCAAAAACGGAGAGAAGCTGTTAACAAGTGAGCCTGTTTTTATCCGTTTAGCTATTGATAAAAAAAATACCGAAATCGGACTGCATGTGGGCATTGTTTTTTATGATCATTTTCAGCAGCCTGTTTTTTTCATCTGCCCTCTAAATACTCCGCCACAAACAAGCAATGTAAATCTCTTTATTAATGAATCAGGGTATTTTGAATTGAATTGCGCCATACCCGCAAACTTACTAAACGCAGGGAACTACTACATATCTTTACGTTTCGGGAAAAACGCTTCTTCCGAACAGAAGAGTCCAGAAAACGTATTTCGCTTAGAAAAAGCATTTAAAATAAAACTCTTTTCTCCGGCAGGACACGTTATTTATGCCATAGAAGATGCAGATTTATCCATTTTACCTCTTCTGAATTGGGATATTAAGCAAGTAGATAAATAAGTTATTCCCACAACTCTTTAAGTTCAGGAAAAATAGCGGCTGTATCTTCGTGCCGTATCTTATCTAATCTGCGGCTGATA
>CAYSGX010000110.1:4464-8936 GCA_964430605.1 uncultured Chitinophagaceae bacterium | reverse complement strand
ACCTGCCAGTATGCCTGTATCTTTCACTTTTAAAATCGCGCTGCTTTCGGCATCAGGCGGAATACAAGCTAATGACGTATGGTCGCCACTGCCAATATCTTCTGTAATTGCTTGCTCAATAAACTCACGGACGTTCAAAGCACAGAAAAATTAATCTTTTTCAAATCTTATTTCCTGAATAGAATACCCTGCGGCTTTCTGTTTTACATAGATATAAGTCCTGAACGAACCTACATTGGTAACTAATGTGCCGATAGCATATTCCGACCCTTGATTAGAAGTGCCTTTATGAATAATCCTGAATGAAGAAGGCGGGTTCTTGCTGAAAAAATCTTTCACTACCATTTCAGCCTGTGTTTTGCTGTACATTTCTTCTTTGTTGTAAACAGTAATGTCAACATTGCTGTCGAAATATTTAGCTAATTCTTTTGCGTTGCCTGCCTGTATGGCGGCAGCGATATTTTCCAGCGTTCCGCCATAGGCTGAAACGACCTGAAAAATAAGGGAAAGAGAGAAAATAAGCGGTAAAAAAATCTTTTTCATAACAATCATTAATAAGCCTAAAACCGTGCCAATGCAAATTTTGTGCAGGCTGAAAATAGACATTTATCTATCCACTTGCAAGTTTCTATCTTTGAAAGGTGAAAAGACATCTCTTTAAAAAGGCTATCAACGTATTTTTTGGTTTTTTATTCTTGGCAGTGGCAGGTTGTGGCAAAGAAAATGATAATGCCGTTGAGGTGAATTATTATTTCAGTCTGAAAAACTACTTTATTGAAGAAGCCGCACGATTGCAGCAAAGCAACCCTGTGGTAGCAAAAAAGGTAACGCTGAATGAAAAGCAGGAAACCAAATCGCTTGCTATTGAAGACTGGAAAAATGAGCTGCTTACTTTTGCGGAGGCAGATATTAATAAACCCGCATTTGCAGGAAAGTATGAAGCAGATTCAGTTCGCAATGAAAATAAAACGCAGCGGCTTACATACAAAGCAAAAGACACGAAGCTGAAAACCCGTGAAATAAAAATTTATTTTGATGCCGAAACCGATGAAGCGAATGTGATTGAAGTGGTTTTGGAGACGCATAATACTTTGTATCATTCTACTCAAAATCTGCGCTATGAAAAAAATAAATCTTACAGTGTATCGGGCACACAGGAAATTCGTTTTTTGAAGAAAGATATTTTTAAAGTAGAGGTTGTTTTCTGAATTATTACTTCAATTATTTTTCTTCCCGACATATCTGAAATCTGCGGAAAAATCTACTCAAACATCTTGGGATAAATAAAGAAATCTATTTTACCGCTTTGCTCTGAAATTTTGTTCCAGTTGTCAATTTCAAAATGAATGGCAACTACACCCGAAGTAGGAATTTTTTCGTAAGACTGTTTGGTGAGAAAGGCAACAAAATTGGTCAGTGAGGGGTCGTGTCCGAAAATCATAATTGCGTTGTAAGCATTATCCATATTCAGCAATAAAGTTTGCAGTTCTTCTACAGTTGCATTGTAAACAGATGTGTTGATTTCAATTTTTTCTTTAGCGTAAGAAAGCGTGTCAGAAAAAATTTTAGCGGTTTCAAAAGCCCTCACTGCGGGGCTGCTTAAAAAATGCTGCGGCAGAATTTGCTGTGCCGCTAATTTTTCTGCAATCAGAAAAGCGTCCTGAATACCTTTACGTTTCAGGGGGCGGTCAATATCTTGCAGGTCGGTAAATTTCCAACTTGATTTTGCGTGTCGAACCAGATACAATGTTTTCATTTTTCAAAAATGGTTTTTATATTTTTTCTTTCAGCAGTTGTAAAACCAAAGCAGGATTGTCGCTAATAATACCGTCAACTTTATAAGTTAACATTTGCTGAATATCCTTTATTTCGTTAACTGTCCAAGGTATTAGCTGCATATTTTGTTTGTCGCAAAATTGTTTT
This sequence comes from uncultured Chitinophagaceae bacterium, assembly GCA_964430605.1. Classification (GTDB taxonomy): domain Bacteria; phylum Bacteroidota; class Bacteroidia; order Chitinophagales; family CAIOSU01; genus CAYSGX01. Next base: position 7,013 of record CAYSGX010000110.1, on the reverse strand, counting down.
AGAGAATCATTTATCAAGCTGAAATTGGGACTGTAAACGGTAGGAGTGTAGCCCAATATCTTTAAATTTTCTTCGGGCGATTTTTCGTTTTCAATCAACAAAACGGTTTTTATTTCCGCATAATTTTTATGAACGTATTGCAAGGTTCTTACATCAAACGACTGAATAAAAACTCTGTCGGCAACTTTCTTTTCATTAATAATTTTCATTACTAGTTCAGCAAACACATCGGGTTTTGGGTGAAAAATATCATCGCCTTCAGGCAGACATTTTGTTTCAATATTGTAATACACTTTCGGCCGATTTTTTTCGGCAATTATTTTCTCAATGGTATCTATAACATCAGTCAATAAAGGTTTTCTGACTTTTATTTTTTGTTGCTTCGAAAATCTTGGGTGCGGTTTGCTGCCGCAGTCAAACAGTGCAACTTCATCATAATTCATTTGGTAAATATTGAATTGCATTTGTTCCGCTTCGCTGATTTCGTTGCCCGATAAATCGTAACAAATTTCAGCGCCCATCCACGGATCATGCGATAAAATCACTTGCGAATCTTTGGTAATTACCACGTCCATCTCTAAAGTAGTAACACCTTGCTGCAACGCATAAACAAAACCTTCAATGCTGTTTTCAGGATATAATGCTCTTGCGCCTCTGTGTCCCTGTACATCAACTTTGTATGGCTCAACAGCCTTTTCGTTACAGGCAGTTATGCAAATAAAAATCTGCGATAGTAAAAAGGAATTTAAAATGATTTTCATACTCAAAAAATGTTGGAAAGAAAACTCAAATAAAGATAATACCCTAATGATTGATGTTAAGATATTTTGATTTTTTTGTTTCGGGCGGATATGAATGTTAACAGTAGATTAATAAGATTCTTTTTTTATGCCCCAAAGACACAAAGTCGCAAAGCATAAAATTAGAATCATAGTGTCTTTGTGGCAAGGTAAGCATTGACATGACACTGTATGTTTCAGAACAGTTTGTACTATATAAAATATTCTTTCTGCACCGCTTGTGGAAAAAACAATTATCCCGCAAATAGTTTTTGCAGAGAATTAGCCTGAATTTCAACTATTGAAATTTATTGTTTTACTGTGAGCAGCTTTTCTAAAAAAAGCCAAAACATTCTTACACAAAATTGCAGCATGAGCAAAAAAAACAGTCGCAAAAAAATATTTGTATTAGACACTTCCGTTATCATTTACAGCCACGAAGCCATTAAAAATTTTGAAGAACACGATGTAGTAATTCCCATTACCGTGCTAGAAGAATTAGACAATTTCAAGAAAGGAAACGATACCAAAAATTTTGAAGCAAGAGAATTTATCCGCTTCATAGATCAGGTATCTGCCAACGGCTCATTAACCAACTGGCTGCCTATTGAGCAGGGCAGCAGGCGCGGCAGTTTCATGGTACACATGAATGGTAATTCGGGTATTGATGCCGAAAAAGTTTTTGGCGAACGAAAGCCCGACCACCGTATTCTCAATGTAGCATTATCGCTTAAAAATGAATATCCTGAACGCAAAGTAATTCTGGTAACAAAAGACATTAACCTGCGCCTGAAAGCAAAGGCTTTAGATGTTACTGCCGAAGATTATGAAACAGGAAAAATAAAAAATATTGATACCCTTTATAAAGGCTATGTTACTTTAGATGATATTGAAACCGATTTAATCAACAAGATTTATAAAGAAGGCATTTGCCACTACAAAGAATTAATCAAAGAGCAACCGTTACCTAATCAGTATTTTGTGTTGCGCAATGCTAAAAATTCGGTGTTGGCAATTTATAATCATCTCACCGAAAATATTGAGCGTGTCGAAAAAACTTATGCTTACAATATTAAGCCCCGCAATGCCGAGCAGGTGTTTGCCATTCATTCGGTGCTGAATCCTGAAATAAAATTAGTTACGCTACAAGGTGTAGCGGGAACAGGCAAAACTATATTGGCTTTGGCAGGTGCATTAGAGCAAAACAAAGAGTTTAACCAATACTATCTGGCGCGTCCCGTTGTGCCGTTGAGTAATAAAGATATTGGTTACTTGCCAGGCGATGTAAAATCAAAGCTGAACCCTTACATGGAGCCATTGTGGGACAATCTGAAACTGATTCAAAGCCAGTTTAAAGAAACCGACAAAGCCTATAAAAAAATTACCGAAATGTTAGAGAAAGAAAAGTTGGTAATTACACCGTTGGCATACATAAGAGGGCGCAGCTTGTCGAATATTTTCTTTATTGTAGATGAAGCGCAAAACCTTACGCCTCACGAAATAAAAACCATTATTACCCGTGCGGGCGAAAACACCAAAATTATTTTCACGGGCGATATACACCAAATAGATTCGCCTTATCTCGATGCACAAAGCAACGGCTTGTCTTATCTTATTGAGAAGTTTAAAGGACAGCCTATTTATTCGCATATCACACTTGAAAAAGGCGAACGTTCAGAGTTGGCTAATTTGGCGAATGAGTTGTTGTGATTTTATTTTAGACCCGTAAGGTTTTAAAACAGGGGTGTCCGAAATGTGCTTATTCTTTTG
>CAYSGX010000110.1:0-4454 GCA_964430605.1 uncultured Chitinophagaceae bacterium | reverse complement strand
CGTTTCGCTATTCATGCCGATGGTAAAAAAGAAGTGAAATCGTAGCCGGAATAATATCGAAAGTTGCAGGTTGAAGATTAGAGATAATAATTGCACGAAACTATTGCTGTCTGCTTTAGCTGACGGCAGAAAGTTTTTAGCCTATAAACCCGAGGTTTTGAAAACACGGGTGTCTGAAATGTGCTTATCTTTTGCCACAGGTTATACTGAAAGTAGTTGAGATTCCGAAGGAAACGAAACGTACTATCAGTTAATACCGAATGTTCTGAATTTGATTTTTTCAAAACCTGAGTTGTTTCGGTATAAAACCTATGGCATTTTTTTGACCAAAGGAATTATTTTTATTCAATACAGCGGACTAAAGTCCGCAGGACTTATAAGGGCTTTAGCCCGATTTTAAAAGAAAAAGTCCTTTGGTCATAATTAGCAATGGGTTTCAACCCATTGTAAAATAAGGTGATTTAAAGATTTTGGACACCCTTGTATAAAAATCCTATTGTTTATTTTTACTTATGCTTTATAACTATACAATACCTTTCAACCGATTATTTCTTTTTCTTTTTTTCAGCATAATATATTCTACAATTACTTATGCCATAAACCGGGATACCGTTTACCAAAGCAATATAAAAACAGTGCAGTTGCATCAGGTTGACGACCCCATGAGCAACCCCATTATAGCTTTTAATTCGCAGGAGACTTTAGTGCTGAAATTTGATGAGCTTACCACTGAAATAGAAGATTACGAATATCAAATAGTAGCTTGTAATGCCGACTGGAGCAACACCATGATGTTTCCTTACGAGTATATCGAAGGCTTTCAAACATCTAATCTGTATGATTATCGCGTGTCGAGTTCGCTTAATGGTTTAAAGTATGTACACTATTGGCTGGTTTTTCCCAATAACGATATTCAACTGAAAAAATCGGGCAATTACATCATCAATGTATTTAAAGGCGGTTATCCCGATAGCCTCATACTCACCAGGCGTTTTATGGTGTATGAGCCGATAGTGGGCGTAGATATGTTTATTCAGAAACCTGCTTTGCCGGCAATCACCAACACCCATCAGGAAGTGCGCTTTAATGTGAAGCTCAATAAGTTTGAAGTACAAAATGCGCTCAGCGAAATATCAGTTACGCTCATGCAGAATTTCAGATGGGATAATGCTAAAGAAAATATTAAGCCCACTTTTTTCAACGATGCTTTGCTGCAATTCAGAAGAGAAGGCTTTTATGCTTTTCCGGGGCTGAAAGAGCATCGCTATTTTGATATCAGGAATATGCTGGTGCGCAACGAGCGCATTCAATCTTTCAGCCAGAATAAAGAAGACAGCGTATATCTTTTTGCCGATAAACCCATGAAAAACGAGCGCTATGTTTTTATAAGGGATATTAACGGGAAATACCTTACAGGCAGCTATCCGTGGACAAGCGTTGACTGGGAAGGCATGTATGTGCAAACTGTTTTTCTGCTGAAAACCGATGCGTTGTACCGCAACGGAGATATTTATGTTTTTGGGCAGTTGAGCGACTGGCAACTAAAGCCCGAATATAAAATGACTTATGATGAAGTGTCGAAAACTTATTTTGCCACCATATTGCTGAAGCAGGGATTTTACAATTATTTTTATGCCTATGCCAAACATGATGATGGTATCGCGAACCCATCGGCAGTGGAGGGCGATTTTTTTGAAACCGAAAACGAATACCAGGCTTTTGTTTACCACCGTGCTATTGGCGCACGGCACGACAGGCTTATTGCTTACCGGGCTATAGATTCGTTTGGAAATGTGAGGAAATAATGATGGCAGAAACAATCACTAAAGGCACTTTATTAATTGCAGAACCCTTTCTGTGGGATCCGAATTTTAAGCGCACGGTAACTTTAATTTGCGATAATGATGCTGAAAACGGAACCTTTGGTTTTGTGCTGAACCGCCCGATGGATATGAAGCTGCATGAAGCAGTACAAGGCTTTAAAAAGTTTAATGCCCCCTTGTATTATGGCGGTCCCGTAGAACTAGATACTTTGCACTTTATTCATAAACTGCATGATTTAGACGGTGCTATTGAAATAGGCGAAAATATTTATTGGGGCGGTAATTTTGAAACGCTGAAAGCTATAGTAAACAGCGGTTCGGTAAGCCCTTCAGATTTCCGTTTTTTCTTAGGCTATTCAGGATGGGAACCCGGGCAACTCGATGAAGAAATGAAAGAACATTCGTGGATATTGCATCATGTAAAATCGCTACATCTTTTTAATACCAAAGCGACCGAACTCTGGAAAACTGTTTTGAAAGAAAAAGGGGGAGAATATTCCCAAATGATAAATTACCCCGAAGACCCCAGCTACAATTAGTCCTTTCAATATCTTCCTTAAAATTTAAGGCATTAAGCGTCTATATCAAATGTATATCAACATATAGATGTAAACTATTAGCTGAAAAGCATTAAATCAATCTGACCGGAATATTGATTAATAACACGTTATTTGTAGTAATGAATAACTGTGCCTTAAAAATAATTGTATGGCTCAATTGAACGGGAAACTTCCTCTATTCAACTGGTCGCTTAAAAAGGTTCTTGCAACCGAAACTAATTCGTTTAACAAAGCGAAAATTAAGATACTCTACATGTTGCTTTTATTTTCAATGCTGAAAGTAGCGGTTGCCCTGCCCGCTATATTGCAAAATAATCAGCATTTACAGTTAATAAGAGTAACTGTGTTGTTTGTGATATATGCAGGGCTGCTTAAGCTGTTGTTAACCAATAAAAACTACATCAATACGCTTACCCATATACTTATTTGCCTTGGAATATTGGTAATAGGCACTAATATATTTGTAATGACTCAACATGTAAATGCAATTACCCTTCAGTTTGTATTTATGGTGTCAATAAGCGGCTTTTACCTGCTCGATTTAAGATCTGCCTTATTGTATTCAAGCATTGCAGCGCTTATAGTAATAAGTTATTTCTTTTTATTTGAAGGAGCATCGCTCGAAATGAAATTTTCATCACAGGAAATACCATTTACCGCGGGCGCTATTATTACGGCATTAAATTTTATTACGCTTATAGGGTCTCATTATTTATTTCATCAGGCATTCAGAAATAATATTGCTGAAAAAGAATCTTTAAACAATCAGTTGACAGAAGCAGTAGCGCTTGCCAATAAGAATGCACAATCGAAATCAGATTTTCTTTCTACCATGTCGCACGAGTTAAGAACGCCACTCAATTCTGTAATCGGTATGACAGAAGTATTGCTGCATGAAGCAAAAGACCGTGAACAGCAGAAGAGTTTAGAATATTTACGTTTTTCGGCACAAAGCTTACACACGTTAATCAACGATATTCTCGATTTTAATAAATTCGATTCAAATAAAATTCAGCTTGAAAAAATTAGTGTAAACTTATACACGCTGGCCAAAAATGTTTGCTCAGGTTTCGAATTTCAGGCTAAAGAAAAAGGCCTTGAAATTATACTGAAAGTTGATGAGTCCATAAAAGTGCAAAATGTAATTACCGACCCGTTGCGCATTTCTCAAATCATTTATAATCTTATCGGTAATGGCATAAAGTTTACCAATAAAGGAAATATTACAGTATCGCTTTCAGTAAGTGAAATGCACGAGCAAACAATGAAGGTGAATTTTGTTATAGAAGACACAGGTATTGGTATCAGTGCAGATAAGTACGAAGAAATTTTTGAGCCTTTTGTACAGGCGGCTTCACACACAGCGAGGCGTTTTGGTGGTACAGGCCTGGGGCTTGCTATTGTAAAACGGTTATTGAGTTTATTTCATAGCAAAATACAATTAGAAAGCGTTCGTGGTACAGGCTCTAAATTTTATTTCGGCATCAGTTTTATGTTAGATACCGCTACAGATATTACAAGCGCAACAACCGATATTGAGCAAAATGAATTGTCGGGTTTAAAGGTGCTTATTGCAGAAGACAACCGCATGAATGTTTTTTTGATGGAAAAACTGGCTCAAAGATGGAATATAGAACTGGCTGTAGCTGAAAATGGCAAGGAAGTGTTGCAACTGCTTGAAGGCAATATTTACGATGTAATTCTTATGGATATTTATATGCCCGATATGGATGGTTATGAAACTACCAAGCACATTCGTAACTTGCCTGACAAGGCAAAAGCTGAAATTCCGATTATTGCCTTATCGGCAACAGCATTAAGCGAATTGGGCGAAGAAAACATTGAAGCAGCCGGTGCCGATGATTATGTGCACAAGCCTTTTAATGCTGCCGAGCTATATGGAAAACTGAAAAAGTATATGCCTGTTAAGCCGGTGTAGGTTTATTCCCCTAAATATTCTGAAAAACAAAAAGCCCCGAATACTTTGCAGTATATCAGGGCTTTTTTGAGGTCGGAAGCGGATTCGAACCGCTGTACGAGCTTTTGCAGAGCTCTGCCTAGCCACTCGGCC